>JAYVOS010000001.1:0-2957 GCA_043757775.1 Chloracidobacterium sp.
TCGCACGCAGTCGTAGCGAATGGATTTGTGTTTGTCTCGGGTCAAATAGCGGTACGACCAGGTGGCGATGGGCCTCTGGATATTGTGGGGGCGACCATGGAGGAACAGACACGGCAAGCGCTTAAAAATGTTGATCTAATTCTTCGCACGGCTGGAAGTTCACTTAAGAGAGCGGTTAAACTAACCGTTCTGCTTGCACGCCCTGATGAATATAAAGAAATGAACGCAGCATACGCGGAGTTTTTTCCGGAAAATAAACCCGCACGCTCCATAGCCCAACTGGGGGCGAATGTTCCCGGAGTTTTGATCTCGATCGATGCGATCGCAACGTTGGATAGTCACGCCAACTAAAATATTTATTGTGAACAGTCTTGTATTTTCAAATATGCTCCACCGTCCCGCAAGGACGGCGGTCAGCATCATCGGCATCGGCATCGGCATTTTGTTGATAATCGCGACCGTCGGGCTTGCGAACGGCAGTTTGCGCGAACGAGCTCAGCGCGAGGCAAATGTCGGAGCCGAGATAATGTTGCGTGCATCGGGCAGTGCCGGACTGAGCGGTTCTGACACGCTGCGTTTGCCCGTCTCGATGGAAGCAGATATTGAAAAAATCGAGGGCGTCGCTGCGGCTGTTCCGGTCGCCCAGACCAGCGTTGCCGCGACTGACGGCCTTACGGGCAGCCGAATCGTGGACGGCGTTTCGTTTGATAAATACGCGGCTATTGCGGGGCTACAGGTCACAGCGGGGCGCAAATTCGTCGAGGGTAAGGACGAACTGATGTGCGACAGTGCGTGGCTCGATCGTCGAAAAGAGAAACTCGGCGACTCGATCAGCATTTACGAACGCAATTTTGAGATCGTTGGCACATACGAACCAAGCGCCGGCGCCCGCATTAAGATACCGCTTTCGACGATGCAGAAACAGCTCGGAGCAGAAGGCAAGGTATCCGCGTTCCTCGTCAAGGTCAAAGACGGTTTCACCCCTGAAACCGTCGGAAACAATCTGCACACCAAATTTCCCGACAATCAGATCGTCCTCACCAGCGAACTCGAAGAGCTTTATATGCAGGGAATTCCTGCTCTCAACGTATTTCTTAACGTCGTCATCGGCGTCGCCGGAGCTATCAGCGGACTGATAATTTTGCTGACGATGTACACTACCGTAACCGAGCGGACGCGGCAGATCGGCGTGATGAAATCGCTGGGGATGTCTAAGACGCGGATCGCGTGGACGATCGTTCAAGAGGCCTTAATGATAAGTCTCGGCGGCATCCTCTTTGGGATCTTGGCGACCGTAGGGCTCAAATATGCGTTTGCTAAATGGACAACGCTGACAATTTCGCTCGACCCGCAGGTCATCGCGACCATTGTCATTGTAGGCCTCATCAGCGGCACAATAGGAGCTCTCTATCCCGGCTTACGAGCTGCCCGACTCGATGCTGTCGAGGCCCTTAATTACGATTAAAGCGATATTTCAAACGAACCGAAACAATCTGAACTGCATCAAAGCCTTGAAACAATGTTCCATTTTTGCTTCGAACGCTCTCTAATCAGGTAGAACTGTGAATAAGCAGACCGTAAATAAAATCCGATACAGCCAGGCCTTTGCGGCGGGATTGCTGCTGTGTTGCAGTTGTTTTGCGTCACTTCATATTCAAGCCCAATCGGTCTCGGAACAAGGCTCCGTTAGCTCTGCTGATTTTAATACGCCGGATAACGGATCGGATTTCAGGGTCGAAACCGTTCCTGTCACAGGCGGAGCCGAGATCATTACGATCTTTACAAAACAAGGGGCTTTCGGTGCCAGAGCCGTCGGGCCGGATATCGAACTCCCTTTGCTGAGTGTGCTGCGGGACACTCTGGGCGATGAACACCCGGAGAATGATCGGCTTCGTTACGTCTGGGTGATGAATTATACTAATGCATCATTCTGGCAAAAGGTCTCGGCTTTCGTCCCGTTTCTCTACACTCGCACATCAAACAAAACTAAGCTCGGCACAGCTCCTCCTCCTCCTGTTGCTGATATGAACCCGCCGTATGAACGTGCCGTTTGGGACAGGATGATCTGGATTATTTTCAAAAAACTCGTCCTCGGTCAAATGGGCATTGGGCCAAAAGCCTCGATACTGCAATACAGCCAAAATGTCGAAGAGTACAGACGTTCGTCAATTGCGAGAGCCTTGACGGTGCTATCTATGTATGAAAATGTCGTAGGCAAAAAACTGCTAAGTGATAGCGAATCAAAAGAGATTCAGGCGCTCCTCAGGCTGACCGATAAGACATTTGGCGTGTTCGTGCAAAGCGAAAATCTGGGCCGCGTTTATGAAAGAGAACGTGCAAATCAGCTGGATAATCGCGGCCATAATTGGGAACTGTTGCGGCAGTATTCTGAGGCTCAAGGGCTGTATTTCGAGCCGCTCGAACTTGCTGATGGCACAACTCAAAATGTTTTATTGTGGGCCGCCGCGGAGGATATTGCTACCAACAAGAGCCATAAGTGGGAAAGGCGGTTTTTGAATATCAACGACCCTTGGAGCGATGCAAAGCTTGCCAATTGGAAAGGTTACACTAAGATCCAGTGGTTCGATCAGGACGGACGCGTGGTCGAGCCTAATACGCCTGATGCCAAGCCAAAAACGATGATTCCGCTCGCTCTTTACGGCCTTAACCATACCAAGATACCTATCATCCTCATAGATTTTCGTGATCGGGGTAATGCAAAACGCCGCGAAATTACAAAACGTATCCTTAACGATCTGACCAGCAATGTCCTTTCGATCTCACAATTTAGCAGCCTGCCCTATTTTCTGGGGCGTTATATTTATGATTTTGTGACCGGACGTATGGGGCTGGATATCAATCAGACGTCTCGTATGCGGTCTTATGCTCAGCTAAAATTGCTGCTTGCATTGGACGAAACGCTCGATGCCGGATTTCGCGAAGACATTGCCCATCGA
>JAYVOS010000002.1:0-2955 GCA_043757775.1 Chloracidobacterium sp.
AGCACTGTCGGGACGTCACGCTCAATGACCACAGTCGGCTCGCTTTCGCTAGATAATAATTGCGTCCCGTCATGTAGACAGTAGCTAAGGCTGTCGTCAGCAAATGTTGTTTCGCATGTTGGACAAAATTTCATAGCGTTCGAAGATCAAGTGCGTTTAACTATCACCAGAGTAATGTCATCATTCGGCGCGGCGGTGCCGGTGAATTCTGACAGACCCGATTCAACTTTATCGCGGATGCCCGATGCGGAGCGGCCAACATTGGCTTTGATAACCTCTGTTAGACGGTCCATGCCGAATTCGTCCTCGTTCAAATTATTGGCTTCAGATACGCCGTCGCTGTAGATAAAGAGTACGTCGCCGGAATTTAATTGGGCATGACCCATATCGTATTCGGCAAAATCCATTAGGCCGAGTGGTAAGCCCCCTGCCGCGAGTAACTCGACAGTGCCATCCGCACGTCCAATGAGTGGTGGATTGTGTCCGGCGTTGATGAATGTCAATTGTCCGGTAGCGGGTTCTAGCTCAGCGACGAAAAGCGTAATGAAGCGGTTCGCCGGAGTGTTTTCGGCAAGGTATTTATTAACTGATGTGACGAGCTGGTCAAGCGGCGTCTTTGCGGCGACCTGTCCGTGAACAGCCGCGTGAAGGCTAGACATCAGCAGCGAAGCGGACGTTCCTTTGCCCGAAACATCACCGAGAGCGACGAGCATTTTACCGTCGTGGCGCTCTATAAAATCATAATAGTCTCCGCCGATCTCATAGCATGAGAACGAGATGCCCTGGAATTCATACCCTTCAACAGCAGGCGGACCCGACGGCTGAAAACGCTGTTGGATCTCGGTGGCAAGCTCGAGTTCCCTCTCCATACGCTCGCGGTTGATGCGTTCGTCGAGTAGGCTGGCATTTTCAACACGAATCGAAGCCACCGATGCGAGTGTTGTTAGGATGTCGAGATGCTCGCTGGTAAACGTTGATTCGTAAGTCGGTGAATCCGCATAGATGATACCAAAAACATGTCGTTCGTCAACGCTCAAAGGCACGGCAAGAACTGAGCGAATTCCCTGTAAAACCAATGTCTGGCTGGCAAAACGCGGATCTTGTTGGGCATCCGACGTAAGGACGGATTTGCCATTTTCGAGGACCTCGTTCATGATTGCTCGGCTGATGCGAACCTCCGCGATCGTCTCCTCTTGGCCGCGAACACGAGCGACTTTGATCTCCATTCCGTCTTTAGCCTTTTCGTCGCGAAGCATAATAACGACTCGCTCAGCGGGGACAGCTTCGAAAACGAGTGAGGCAACTTGATTAAGAGTCTCATCAAGGCCACTGGATGAGAGTAAAGCGACGCCGACCTTACTGATAAGGCCGAGCAAATCTGTCCGGCTTGATCCTGTCGACTCGATAATGTCGGCGGTCGGATTTTTACGTCCCATCAGAGAAATGGTCTTTGACGGGTCTAGTGCCTCGGTAGCATCTGCAATGAGCGTTGAGCTAATGTTCTGCTTTGGACGCCCATCATCATCGAATAGAATCTTTGTCTCGCCGATTTGTATCTCGCCGCCGGAATAAAGCGGCATCGGGATTGTAAGAGGGACACCGTTGAATTTGGTGCCGTTTGCTGATCCTAGATCTGAGATCCAGAAGGAATCACCCTCTTGACGAACTTCGGCATGAAGACGCGACGCAAATGCATCGGGGATACATACATCACTGCGAGCCGAGCGTCCGATGGTGGTGCGGAGCCTCGCAAGTATAACCTGGTCGGACGCCCCGTTTGGATGTGTTACTAAAAGGTGAGGCATAGTTTTTACAAATGCTTTTTACGTCCGCGAACTACGATTGTCCCGGCGACAAAATCATGCAGCGAACGGCCACTCGAATTTATTGCTGACATCAAAAACCCAAAACCAAGGGTCAATCCCGTCAATAAAAATCCTAAAATATTTCGTCGAATAATGCCGAAGAGCCCTACCCCAGTGCCGTCCATATTCAATATGGTAAGGCCAGTCAACATCTTACCGATCGTTTTACCAAACAATAGAGGCAGTAGTAAAAAATTAACTACCCACAGAATCACGCCGAACAGCCAAACCGTAGTACCGAGACCATTGGTTGTCGATGGTTCACCCAATGTTTTGCCCCACATAAGCCACGTTAGCGGAACAGTGAGAAGCACCATATAATCGATAAACAATGCGGCACACCGTAGGAAGAATGGAGCCTTAAGGTCTTCTGGCGAAAAGCCGACAATCTTTTCTGTGCCTGATGGTCCTGCGGATGCAGCTGCTTGGGCGGATGATGACATATTAAAAAATTCGTACCTAGCCAACTAAAAAATGTAGCGTTGTATCGCCGAGCCGTAACCTATCTCCACTGGCGAGAGCGTGCGGAGAATGTGGCTGTAAGCGGAGTGAATCTCCCATGCCTGCCAGCAAAATCGTGCCGTTTGATGAGCCGAGGTCTTCGACAAGAAAGCTACCACCGTCGTTCCAAATGCGTGCGTGGCGGCGGGAAATTTTGGTCTGAGGGTCGTATTTTGACAGATCGACTTCAGGAAATATATTCGTTTGCGGATCTCGTCGTCCGACAAGGTTTTCGTTCTTTTCCAGTGAAAATATAGGTGCGTCGAGTTCGCTTGTTCCATCTATAACCAGTTTTGCGGTCGAAGTCGAGTGCGAATATATCTCTGAGTGGACGCCATGTTGTGCAAGTGGCTGCTTGGAGCCGCAGGATGCACAGAACATATCTGACGCTACGATACGCTGTCCGCAAAAGCCGCAAAAAACACTTTGATTTGTAAGACTGACCACTGCGGGAATCGCACTTACGCCATAAGTAATGGTGCCGCGTTTTAGATTTTCGAGATGATCTGATAACACCTGACGCATCTCGGCAGAATTTGAAAAGCGAGCATCGGCGTTGTATTCGACAGCACGCATCAATATCTGCTCC
>JAYVOS010000003.1:0-2952 GCA_043757775.1 Chloracidobacterium sp.
GCGATGGGGATAAACGGCGAAAGTGGCACTCGGAACGGGCGGTTCAACGCCGGGTTCGACGACCGCAGAATAATAATACCGGTTCCCACGATAACAAACGCAAACAGCGTTCCAATACTAACTAGTTCGCCCAGCAAACTGATCGGAACGATACCGGCGAGGATCGCCACAACGACTCCGGTGATCGCCGTCGTGATGTGGGGCGTCTGAAATTTTGGATGGATCTTGGCTGCCCACGACGGCAGTAAACCGTCCTTGGACATCGAGTAAAATACCCGCGGCTGACCCATAGTCATAACCACCATTGTCGAACTCAGCCCGAGCACGGCACCGACCTTAATAATGGTCGGAAACACAGCTAAGATGGTTCCCATCGTCGTGCCCTGTGCCTTTTGCAAAGCTGCATCGATAGCAACGGCGATCGGAGCGGCGGCGGTGGTCAGCAGTTTATAATCCACAAGGCCAACCATAATACCTGCGACCAAAATATAAAGCACGGTACAGATCGCGAGGCTACCCATAATGCCTATCGGCATATCACGCTGCGGGTTTTTTGCTTCCTGAGCAGCGGTCGAAACTGCGTCGAAACCGATATAGGCAAAGAAAATGACAGCGGCACCGGTTATCACACCGCTAAAGCCGTATGGCATGAACTGGTTACAGCCCGGAAGGTCTGCGGGGCAAGCTTGACGCAATATATTGTCAGGAGCCACGTAGCCGATGCCCGCAATGATAAATAGAATGACGACCAGCACCTTGACGAGTACGATTATGGAGTTAAAGCTTGCCGATTCCTTAATGCCGCGGATCAGCAGTAATGTTACTGCGACCGCGATAAGCACGCCCGGCAAGTTTATAACGCCGTGCGTTATACTGCCGTCAGCAAGTTTTATTTCATCCCAAGGTCCTTTGCTTAGTGACAGCGGGAAATTTATCCCCAGCGTGTCACGAAAAAGACTGACGACATAACCCGACCATCCGACGGCGACCGTTGCCGCACCGAAAGCATATTCGAGGATCAGATCCCATCCGATGATCCAAGCGACAAATTCGCCTAAGGTTCCATAACCATATGCGTAAGCCGAACCTGAAATAGGAACGCTGGCTGCAAATTCCGAGTAACAAAGTGCGGCAAACGCACTCACGACACCCGCAATTATCATCGAGATGATCACAGCGGGGCCAGCGTGTTTACCGGCGGCCTGTCCGGTCAGAACGAAAATACCAGTTCCGATGATCGCTCCGACACCGAGCATCGTGAGATCTAGAGAACTAAGAGTTTTCTTAAAAGTGTGTTCGCCGGTTTCGTTGGCCTCGGCGATAATTTTTTCAATCGATTTTGTCGCAAATAGTGACATGAAATCCTCCTGAGTTTGATGTAGCTAAGATCAAGCCGCCAGATCCTTTTTGACGGCAATACTTTTCCAAATAAAATAAACCGGCACTCCCGTAAGTACGATAAGCAGACCCGGCCAAGTTGCCGTCGTCTGATATATAAAGAGAACAGCCAAAATTACCGATGCTCCGATGACATACAGAGCCGGCACGATAGGATATCCAAATGCTTTGTACGGACGCTCGGCATCAGGTTGTTTCACCCTGAGGATAAAAATTCCGATGATCGTCAGTATATAAAAGATAAGAGCGGCCGAAATGACGTAGGTCAAAAGGTCGCCGTAGAGATTGCCGTAGGATATTTTGCCGTCAGCAGCAGTTTTTACTGTTCGAGGCAGAACGTAAAACGCGGCCCAGATCCCCTGAATGACCAATCCCCACGCGGGAACGCTTTTTGCATTCAATTCGCCGGCTGACCTGAAAAACAGTCCGTCTTTCGCCATCGCGTAATACGCTCTGGCACCAGCTAAGATGAGCCCGTTGTTGCAGCCAAATGTCGAGATGATGATCGCGACCGCCATAATGACCGCTCCGAATCCGGGAAAGATAACGTCTGCGGTTGCCGAAGCAACGCGGTCTGCGTCAACTTTCTGGATCGCTTCGAATTTGAGCGTAACGAGGTACGCAACATTTGCGAGCAGATAAAGCGTTATTACGAGGCCCGTGCCCATCGCGAGCGATAGCGGAATGTTGCGTTTGGGATCTTTTACTTCGCCCGCGGTAAAGGTGATGTTGTTCCACGCATCGGCGGAAAACAGAGAGTTTGTCTGAGCGACGCAGATGCCGACAAACAGCCCGAATCCGGCGATGGCCGTTAGACCGCCGACATCCTGCAGCGTGCCGCGAACCGTCCACAGGTCGCCAAAATTAGCTGCTGCGATGTCCGGATGCGAGACGAGGCCGACGATAATTCCGAGCACGATCAGAGCGATGAGCGAGCCGGTTTTTGCGGTCGTAAATACGTTTTGGATAAGTTTGCCCAGCTTCAGGCCGCGGGTGTTCATCCACGTCAGCAGCACGATAAGCACGATTCCGACAAGCTGTGCGGTTGATAGTGAAAACGCGTAACTCGACGACCCGAGCCTGATCGGCTCGATGATATAATTATCGATCGAGATCTTCGGAAAGAGAACTCCGGCAAATTTGGCAAATCCGACGGCGACCGCTGCGATAGTAGCGGTTTGAATTACCAGAAACAGCGTCCAGCCGTATAAAAATCCCCAAAACGGCGAATATGCCTCACGTAGATAGACATATTGCCCGCCTGCTTTCGGCATCATTGCGGCAAGTTCGCCGTATGATATAGCTCCGATCATCGTCAGCAGACCGGTGACGATCCAGACGACCATCAGCCATCCCGGCGAACCGACCTGTCGGGCAATATCAGCGGAGACGATAAAAATGCCCGAGCCGATCATCGACCCGGCGACTATCATAGTCGAATCGAGCAGCCCGAGCCCGCGTATAAAGCCTTCTTTCGGTTCTTCCAATTCAGATGGCTCTGTTGCCATAGTTTTCCTCGTCTGGAAAGAAATGCCGCTGCTTTGAAATTCAGGG
>JAYVOS010000004.1:0-2941 GCA_043757775.1 Chloracidobacterium sp.
GACGATTCGTTCGGGTGAACTCAAATCCGCCGAGTTGCGGGTATTTCTTAAGTCCGTGTTGCCGGAATACATGGTTCCAAGTGTGTACATTTTGATGAACGAATGGAAGTTGACGCCAAACGGAAAGATAGACAGAAAACAACTTCCGCGGCCTGATGTTCAGGCCGTTTCAACCGACAATGCATATACGGCCCCCCGTAACGAATTAGAAAAACTACTTGCGGATATTTGGGGACAACTATTGCGGGTCGAACGTGTAGGCGTCGATGACAATTTCTTTGAGCTTGGCGGCCATTCATTGCTGGCTACTCAGGCCATCTCGAGAACCCGTGACGCCCTCGGCTGCGAATTGCCGCTACGGGTAATGTTCGAGACGCCGACGATCACCGAGATAGCTGAACGGCTAAAGGATCAGGTAGGCAGCACGGCGGTATCGAACCAGCAGGTGCAGTCAACGCCGGATGACGACGCGGAGATCGAACGGCTCTTAGCGGAACTCGAAAGTCTTTCCGACGAAGAAGCAAACCAGTTTCTGGCGGATCTGGATGAAGAGTATTCACCATCACATATCGGAAGCAAATGATCGAAATAACAGATACAGTTTCCGTTTTTCGTCCAACGAATTGGGAGCACCTGACCCGATTCCCTCCAATGGTATCGGGCGACGTGCATGTCTGCTCGACAAAGATCGATAGATCTCAGGAACAACTCCTCAGCGCCAGCTTATCCCAGAACGAGGTAAAAAGGGCGATGAAATTTATGCGTGCCGAAGATCGAGCTGACTTTGTCGTTTGTCGGGGTACACTCCGCATGTTGCTCGGAGAGTATGTTGGCATTGCTCCGGCTCTAGTCCAGATCTCTTACACTAGAGATGGAAAGCCGTTCCTTGACCACCACTCCACCAATATCCGGTTTAATGTTTCACATTCTCACGAATATGTTCTTTTCGCATTCAGTAAGGACTTTGACCTGGGCATAGATATCGAGCGGCTAGACGCCGGTGTTATCGATCCTGGAATGATTTCTCACTGTCTTCACACTAATGAGATAGCGACATACGACGCCCTTGCCATCAAAGAAAGGGCTCAGTTCTTTTTCAACTGCTGGACTGGAAAGGAAGCGTACTTAAAGCTTCGCGGGGACGGCTTCGCCGTTTCACCCTCTGAAATAGATCTGGCATCGATCAGGGAAACTGATTTGTCCTTAGGAAAGACAGGCTTGTACTTTAGCGAAACTCCAGCGATCGACGGCTACGCGGCGGCGGTGGCGACCAAGGATCGGCCACGACGAATAAACTATTACAAACTTGGCTCGAGTCTTTTTAGATAAGGTCTGTGGATCACCGTATTTTTCTCGGCTATTGGCAGTTCCAGGCTTTTTGCACTTACCCAACCCAGTAGCAGCCAACCTAAAGGAGCGATCGAGTAGATCATAAACGTTGTTCCGAAAAAGTTGTTCAAAATAAGGGTTGCAACCAACGTCATCGCGATCCTTGCGTTCGCAAACTCTTTTGAACCGCGCTCCGCCTGTTTACACAACCGCATACTGTTGCGAAAAGACCTCCAGAATATCCAGATAAACAATAGCATCGCGGGCACACCGGCTGAGGTAGCCAGCGTAAAGAAATGATTATCTATCGGGCGTCGGTCATTCTCGTCGCTGCGAGTGCCCGAGAGGGTGCTGTCACCGAGTCCGGCTCCGAGCGGATTCGACGGGATCGTCTCAAACAAAACCTGAGACCACGTCTCAAACCTGACGCCAAGACTAGTTTCGTTTGTTGGATCAAGAGTTCCTTTCGTCGTGTGTGACAAGAGTGTGCTAACGCTTTCGCCGCTTTTGAGATCGCTCTCACTCGGTGAAAATTGCGAGGATACGAATAGAAAACATCCGCAGGCGATGGCAAGCGCAGCCACGCGGGCCACCACACTGCCCCACGAACGGGCTCCTGCTATGAAAAATACTGTGAGACCTAGAAACAGGCCGAATATGGATGTACGCTGGCCGGTTAAAGCGATCATAACTGCCAAAATGGCCGCGCATATTGCCCAAGCAGGGCGAAACTTACCTTCAGATCTCGAAGCCGCCAGCCCAACCGCGATCAGGCAGCCGAGCTCAACATAACGTCCCCATTCTTCGGCATTGCTAAACGTCGCAATGGCACGGGTGACCTTATACACAGCTATTGATTGATAATGGTCGGTGTTTTCGATCCAGTACTGCTCGAAAGCAGGATAACCGGCGACCATTTGGTAAACTCCATACGCTGACGCGAGGAGACCGAGTATGACCACGAGTCTCAAAACCCGAGGGAAAAGATCGGCAGACGCATGCTGCCCAAAATAGAACCACGCCATCGGCACCAAGATGAATAGTGCCCCGCTTAAGCCGACAAAAAGGCTGCCTTGCAGCGGATTAAAAACCTGGACCAAGCATATCAGCGCCAAGAGCGACGTAGCTTTCGCTATGGGTGTAGCCACAAATATTTCTAACTTGTGACGATACAGCACGATCAGGAAAGCAAATAGCGCTCCGATCGGCGTTAGTAGATGTATCGGTTCACTGGCGCTGTAAGGAACCACTAGGTACTGCATTCGGCGCAGAAGGCCGCGAAATGGTTCAAAAATTACCATCGCCAGTAATCCCGCCTCAAGCGAGATGAGCAGCGGTACGAGAATGGCTAATAGCACAGACGTTAATCCGAATGCGCGCAGTGTCTGTCCGCCCGACGATGCTGCCCATGCGGCCCCAGCGGCCATCGTCTGTAGCAGACCGACGAAAAGGTATGATACCTTTAGCCGCGGCGACCGATCTGAAATCGTTTTGTTGTTAACCTTATTTTTCAACTTGATTATTACTGATCCACGCAAAAGCCGGTCATACGGCTCCGCGCGCGACGATTACGGCAGGTAAGGTCCTTAACAAGATCAACCAGTCAAGTTTC
>JAYVOS010000005.1:0-2919 GCA_043757775.1 Chloracidobacterium sp.
AGATTGCGGCGTTCCATAGCTGTGCAGCCTGATGTTCCTGTGAGGGCATCTTTCCAGATATGCAGAAAAATACACGAGCCTTTGCTCTTTTCGACCGGATAAGTGTTGTACGCAACAAATACGCCGAGGTCATATTCCGGACCGACGGCGAGCATTTTTTCCGAAGATTTCCAATCAAAATTACCGACCTGCATGCGGTTGACCATCTTGTTATAAAAGGATGATTTTACGTCATCAACACATTCGGTAAATTCTTCGAGTTTTGTGTATGGCAACTCGACGGCGTTTGGCTTTGTGCCGGTTCCGAATGAAGCCGTAAGTGGAAATAGTCCCGCAGGCGAACTGCCGTCGCCCTCTTGCTTGATCTTTGTCGCGGTAGTCTCGCGAGTCGATTCGTTGCCCCAGGCGAGTCCGCTGCGTCCGATCACGACAGGGAAACTCTCGCCGATAATCTTCCAGTCGGCTTTCTCGCTTTTACGCTCATAGAGCCGTGCTGTTCCGGCGATCGTTTCCCAATTGTCCGTGGTTACGATAACCGCTTGAAGCGACTTAGTGAATGGAACTTTGACCGGCGCGGGTTCAGGTTTTTTGATCTGACCGAGAGATGTTAGAGCCAGTAACGAACAAAATACAAGTGAGCCGAAAAGTTTCATACTAATCCTCAAAAACAGAATCAATTACGGTCGCCGAACCTTTGGTCGATGCAAAAAGCCGGACGCCGACGGTTATCATTGCCAGCGAAATAATGATCCACACAATGACCCATAAAACGGCCGGAATGCCGGTCGCCATCGCCATATTCGCGGCATCAGTTGGTTGGCTGCCTGCGGCTGAAATAAAGAAAAGATCTTTCAGACTGAAAAATGCGTTGAGTAGACACTGGACCGTGAGAAAAGCGAGAGCGAAATTTGCCCATTTTGCAGTAGCGAATTTGGCTACTGCGAGAAGTCCGGCGGTCAAAACAACTCCGGAAAGAACAGTGAAAACAACGCTGCCAAATGTGACATTTGCTAGCAGATTCCAAAACGGAAAAACAAAGCCAAAAACCAGCGTCATTACGCCGACAAATCCTGCGGAGATCGTAAGGGCCATTCGCGAAGAGCGTCCGAAACGCATCCACGCGAGCAGCATCGCACCGAATGCCGTAGTTCCAAGATAGCCCGCACTAGAGATCAGCAGTGACGAAAATCCCGTCGCTTTTGACCAAACGACACCGCTGCCATCGGGTGAGACGGTCAGGCTTATTACCGTATTTCCGGTTAGAAATGTGACGAGAGCGTGGCTGCCTTCGTGAATGAACGTCGCGAAAAGCTGCAGCGGATAGACGATGTAGCCGACAAAAGGTACAACCAACGAGAGGGCCCAGAGCCCGACGCTCATTAATGTGGCGGTCAGCAAAAGATTAACTTGCGGTCTGGCGTCAGTTGCGAGCTTGTATTTCATGGTTAAAAACTCCTCGATCTGCTACAAGCGATTACGACTATTCTAGCCGAATGTTCACATTTTCGGTAGGTTAACCGCGTTCGTAATCGGCTTTTCCACCGGTTTTTGATTCGAGCTGAATGTTAGAGATTACAATGTCTTTCTGCACCGCTTTACACATATCGTAGATCGTCAGAGCCGCGACTGAGACGGCGGTCAATGCTTCCATCTCGACGCCGGTTTGGGCGTTTGTTATTACTTCGGCGGTTAAATAGATGCCGTCGTCTGCAAACTCGGCCGTTACATTAACTTTCGAAAGATCGATCTGATGACAGAGCGGTATCAATTCCGAAGTCTTCTTGCCCGCCATAATACCGGCGATCCGTGCGATCTCAAGCGGGTCACCTTTGGGAGTTTTCAGAGTTTGGAGAGTTTGCAGAGTGCCGGAGGAAAGTAGGACTTTGGCTGAAGCGACGGCTCGGCGGACGGTGGTTTCTTTGGCGGAAACGTCGACCATTTTTATTTTCCCGGCTTCGTCAAAATGCGATAGATCACTCATATTTTCCTCGCTCGAAAGATCAAAGTATTGCCGCCAAGCAGAACCTCATCGGAATTTAATTCGGCAGTCCAACGTTCGCCACGTTTTTTTGATGAAGTAAATCGTGAGATCAGCCTGATCAATGCCACGACCGGTAAAAATGCCCAAGAATTTGCTTTCTGTTTGTCACGATAGAGATGTTCGATCTTAAAGCCATTTTTCTCAAGCAGAAACCTGACCTCGGAGTATCCGATCGGGTTTACGTGGAGAGCGATCTCCTCCATTCCGGGAAGTTTGCGTTGTATCTCAGCCAGCTTTTCTCTTGACAGCGGCTTAAAATGCGAAGTATATCCACTGACGAGCCATTTTAGACGTTCCTCGATGTTCATAATATTGGGAACGGAAACGATCAGGCAGCCCCCTTGTTTGATCACGCGCGAGAATTCGCGTATCGCGTTTGCGGGGCTGTCGATATGTTCGAGTCCCTCGACGCAAACTATGTCATCAAATTCGTCGTCCTCGTATGGAAGCCGAGCATCTAGATCGCCTGATCGTATATCGACATCAGTTAGTTGAAATATCTCGGGATAAAGGTCACAGCATGAAACATCAAAGCCGAGCTGCATTAGACGAACCGCAAGAGCACCTTCGCCTGCGGGAACGTCAAGCAATTTGCCGGGAGCCTCGTCGCATAATATCGCCGTGACGGTCTCGTGTATCGCTTCATGTGCAAGTGCAACGGGCTTTGGCATATTTTTATTCTAGAGGAACAAGATCTTTGCAGTTTCCCCTTTGGCGAGCAACTTGCCTGATGATAAATAAATTAGAGCTTCTGAACGAGCAAAGCCTACAAAATCTGAAGACCCTTGCGAACGCAGTGGTGTTGCGATCAGACTGCCATTATTATTTGTAGAAAGCTGTGACGGCAGATATGTGTCACGCTCGCGTGCTGCTCTGGC
>JAYVOS010000006.1:0-10819 GCA_043757775.1 Chloracidobacterium sp.
AAACCTCGTTACACAGATAAGCCAGGCGATGCGTTCTTTTTGGGACGAACTCGGCCCCGGTGCTCAGAACGTGCAGGATCTGGTAACTACATTTACCCTCTCGGATTTTGGCCGGACAATGAATCCGGCTGCGATCGGCGGTAGTACCGGATCTGACCACGCATGGGGAAACCATATGCTGGTCATGGGCGGAGCTGTTGCCGGAGGCAATATCTACGGCAGCCGTCGGCCTGACGCGGGCTCAACCGGTGATTTTATGCCAACACTTACACTTGGGGGGCTCGACGATGTCGATACTGGCACCGCTCCGCGTGGCCGTTGGCTGCCAACAACCTCGGTTGATCAATATTGTGCAGTGCTTGCCAAATGGTTTGGACTGCCGCAAGACGCAGCAACTCTTGCATCTGTATTCCCAAATCTTCACAATTTCGCCGACCCAAATTCGCTGAGTAGTACTTTGCGATTTATGGGTTAGTAAATTTGCATCGGTATATTCAAAAGGCGGATCGGTTCCGCCTTTTTCTTTTGTCCAAAAGCCTGTTTCTTGAACTTTACGGCCATTGAACATACACTTAAGCTTAAGCCGTGAACCTGCCTAACTACATAACGCTTGGTCGTATCGTCGTCGTCCCGCTGCTGGTCGTCGTCCTTTTGACGCCCGTCGCCGAGCGTTGGTTTGGAGTTAGCGGTTATGCATTAGGGGTAGTTTTGTTCCTGATCGCAGCTCTCACGGACATCGTTGACGGGCAACTCGCACGCCGGCGTAATCAGGTATCGACGCTCGGTAAATTTCTAGACCCGATCGCCGACAAACTGCTTATCTCGGCGGCATTGATCGTGCTTGTCGAAAAGCACCTCGCACCGTCGTGGGCCGTCGTAGTAATAATAGGCCGCGAATTTATCATCACCGGGCTACGTTCGGTCGCCGCCAGCGAAGGCATCGTCATGCAGGCTCAGTCGATGGGCAAGCTCAAGATGTGGGCTCAATGTGTCGCGGTCGTTGCCTTGCTAATTGCTGCCGCTAATGGCCCGCCGCCGGTCTCAAATTTCGGCCTCGATTATCCCGCAATGTTTTGGCAGGTGCCCGAAGTCCAAACTGCGTTTAGCGATCTTGCGAAATTTACTATCACATCAAACGACTGGAAAGTCTTCGGCTACCTCGTCGGACGCGGAGCCCTCTGGGTCGCCGTCATTACGGCCGTCTGGTCCATGTATGGCTACTTTGCGTTCTTTATCGAGAATCGAAAAAAGGACACAACCAACCAATAGAAAAAGGCAAAAGCAGATCTCTCCACTTTTGCCTTTTTACTTTTAGATTTTAGCTTTTAACTACTGAATTTCGGCCCTGTCGCCGGTATGTATTTCCTGAGCGGTGCGGGTGATTACGACCGTCGCAGTTCTTTCTTTCACATTTAGGACGATGGCTTCGCCGACTACCTTGCGAAGATTAGCCGGACGATCTTTCTTTGCCGCAGCAGTCGTGACCACTACTCCATCGGCCTTATCACCTGATCTGCGTGCAGCCTGATTAGAAAATTCGCCGCCTTTGTAAACGTCGCTCTGATATCCATAACTACTGCTCGGGACGTCTTCTTTTTGCGGATCCAGCATCAGGTTTCCCTTGCCTAGCTGACGAAACAGAGTCAGATGATCGCCGATATGAACATTGTCTTCGGCACCGAGATCTACATAGATAATATAATCGCGGGCAAGCATTTCAGCTCCGTCGCGCGACATCAGAATGCGTCCCGAAGCCTTACCCGAAGGCTCTCCAAAAATATCCAGAGCCGGACGCTGCTCATGTAAAGGGCTGGTTCGTTTTTCGACAAGTTGGACAAGATCACCAAGCAAAAAGTTGTCGCACGACGATTTGACGCGGACAACAGAAATTGTGTCTTTTACCCGAATTACCTCTAGAGCCCCGACTTCCTGCACATAAAACCCAAGGTCGTGTTTATTTGACCACTTGCTCTTCACCTTGCCCCGAGGACGAACAACTGCAAACATATCTCCGACATTGACGCCTTTGTCACGGCCCATGTTGATGTATAGAAAATCGTTCTGGCTGTATAGAAATTGATCGGCTTCGTCATTCGCTCCGACGATCTTGTTAGCCGTACCGATTGCACTCGACTGGATGTAACCTGCACAATAAAGGTTATTTCCAGCCGCGACCGTCATCGGCACTTTGGCATTGCCGCTAACCCAAGTTGGTTTGGAGTCGTTGGTTTGAGCAAACAATGTCGCCGAAAAGACCGTAAGTAGAGAGATAATTATTGCAATGCGTTGAACAAAAGACTTTTGAAAATTCACGATTTTCTCCTTTATGACTGTGTTTGGTAAGTTCCGAATGACTCGTTGAAGAGATCTGGGACAAAAATCTCGTCCAGTAAACCGGCGAGTATAATAATAGTAGCGTTTTTTGGCGGCAAGCGTCAACATTTTTGTTTAATGTTAAACATTCTATTTTCAATTGCTCGATTTGGACAGACAGACACGATTTTGCTAGTATTTTCGTTTGCGGAAAGCACAACACGAACCGCATAAGCCGATGTAGCTCAGTTGGTAGAGCAGTTGATTTGTAATCATCAGGTCGTAAGTTCGAATCTTATCATCGGCTCCATTCTTTTCAATAACTTACAGGCACTAGCAATAGTGCCTTTTTTCATGCGTTGCCAATTCGTTACTAAGATTAGTATCCATTTTCCTTAATAAATGCACACTAATTGCCTCAATGACTTCCCCTCGTCCTTTTCTTTTTGGAAACTATTGATGAACCGGACGAGGCTTTTTGTGATTCTGGATGTGCGAACTTCTTGGCGAGCCAATCGTCAACAGTTACCCGGTGCCGTGTATATCGTTCAAAAGAAGCCTTTATTACTTGGCGGTATTCTTGAGCATCCTTATTGTTACTGAATGGGGGATAAGCCGTGTGACGCTCCGCATGGGATGCCATTAGAGCAGGGTTGCCCTCAGTCAATACAAGTGTGCGTAAATAAAGTTCGTAGTCGGGTAAGTTCTCTAATTGGGTCGCTATTACATCCGACGCAAACTCTCTCGCAAGTAAAACCGCGTCTTCGCCGCTGACGCGAAAACTGATTAATGAACCACAATTGCCGAAGATCGCCGGAACGATCTCGTCGTTGTGCCTTCGGAGCTGTGCAAGCGTTTGGGTCGCGACAGTCAAGGAAAGTCGATACTTTCGAGCCTCTGAAAGAATTGAGGCCAGGTCAATTCCGTGGGTGAAATTGTGTACCTCATCGATGTAGAAGTAGTGGGGGATACGCTGTGATTCCGGCGTATCCTGCCTCGAAAGGGACGCAAGATACAGCTTAGTCGTGACAAGCGAACCAAGAAGCGAAGCAATATCGGAACCGAGTGTCCCTTTGCCCAAATCACAAAGCAATATTTTTTTACCGTCCAGGACTTCGCGAAAATCGAAGCTGCTCCTGTTCTGGCCGATGACGGATCGGAGTAGGGGATTCGTCGCAAACGCCGAAACCTTATTAAGAAGTGGAGCGGAAGCCTTCGCCCGTTGATCGTCGTCCCACTCATGCTCATACGTCCGATAGAACATCTGCAAAACACCGTCTTCTACGTTTTGAAATATATTCTCCCGAAATGAAGCATCGGTAATAAGCCGCAACAAATCGAGCAATGAGGTTGTCTGATTCTGTGAGATCAACGCAAAGCAGAAATTCGTAAGCAAGTATTCGCTCTGAGGCCCCCAGGCATTCGCCCAAAGAGTTTTGAACGTGCTTACGATCGAGGAAACTACTAACGGCTGATAGGCCGCCGGAACTTTTTCAAGAATGTTGATGCTACCAACGCGCTCAAGATCGGCCGGTTTGAAGTAAATTATATCGTTCGTTCGGCTTTTAGGTATGTGTTCAAGGATCTCGTCTATTAGTTGACCGTGTGGATCAATAACGGTAACACCTGAGCCGTTCCAAATGTCCCATAAGATCATATTTCGCATAAGCGTGGTCTTGCCGACGCCGCTCTTTCCGAAAAGGGCTGTGTGGCGGGAACGGACTTCAGGAATAAGATAACCGTCTGCTCGGTTATCTTTTGCACCAATCTTGTAGCCTATTGGTAGGGGATACATGGCTCAACTATAGCTAATCCAATGCCCGTATGACTGACGATCTACCGATGTTCAGCTTTCTGGCAATCTCGGATTTATTAAGACCTTTTCCTTTCCTGTAGAGCTTTTGAATCTCGTCGGCTTTGAGGGATGCCGTCGCGGGTCTTCCGTGAGCCTTTCCTTGTAGCCGGGCATGGGCAATTCCGGCCTTCACCCGCTCCCTAAGAATGTCTCGCTCGAACTCGGCAAAGACGGCAAGCATTCCGGCCATTGCTTTTCCGGCCGATGTTGTGAGGTCGAGAGCTTCGGTTAAAGAGACAAAACCTACGCCGGTGTCCGTTAGCTCGCGAATCGTGCCAATCAAGTCTGTAACTGAACGTCCCCAACGATCCAAGCGCCAAACGATGATCGCATCGACCTGTCGGCGACGAGCTTCTCTTAGAAGTTCCTCACGCTTGGGCCGCGTCTTCGCTCCCGATCCGATTTCCTGAATCTCGTGCTTGATCTTCCAGCCTCGTTTTTTGGCATACTCACGCATCGCCTTCAACTGCATGGGAAGCGTTTGCTGGTCGTGGGTGGAAACGCGGGCGTATAAAGCGACTTGCATGGGTGTCCAAAAACCCCTCAGAAATGAACCTCAAATGAGGCTTATTTTGCTGGGTCGAGCGGAGTATAAAGCAGGATGTCCAAAAAGAGTAGTTATTGGACAGGTATGTGATTCCTTGCTAAGGTGAGCGGGTCGAGGCCAATAATACAAATGCCCAAATGACAAAAGACTTAAATCAGCCGATCATAATCAACAACCAAGAATGGCAGGAAATCATGAGCCTACCAGTTGTGAGGGAATCGTGGGGACTAGAAGACGAAACTGCACAGGACTTTCGCAGTATCGTCTATGGCGTTAAATTCAATTTCCACAGCGGATGCCCGGGATATGTTGGTGATTTGTACATACTGCAAGGCGACGTTTTAACGGGCAACGCACCGATGATCTTTGGAAGGATAAACGGAGAACTCCAACCAATTTACGACTGACCTATTTTTCCGCGAGGAAATTAGATTACAGCGTGTGTAATAGAAATTAAGAAAGATGCTCCTCACGGGGTGTTTTTCTCACATACGTCTCCCACGCGACGTTATTGCGTTGATTTGTTGGAAATGTCGAACCTAGTGAGGATTTAGCCGATTCTGTGTTGAAAACACAATGAGTCGCTTCGAAGCCCGCGTCATAGCGACATATAGATTTTTGGGGCAAGTAAATTTATGAGCGTTTATTATCGCGACCGTATCAAACTCAAGTCCCTTAGTTAGTAAAGTTGTGCCGATACATTTGCCGACGACCCGGCGCCCACTTCGTCGGACATAGTTTCGAAGCATTATCATTGCTTCCGAAACCGAAACTCCTTCAAGCCCTGCCGTTTCAAGTGATCTGCAAACCGAGTTGTAAAGTTCCGTTCTCATACAACGAACTCCCGGAAGTGAGCGAATCTTACGAAGAACCGACGCTGTATCAATATACGAAAAATTGCCTTCGAGTGCTTCAACGTCGGCCTTTATTTCACTAATCGCCGACTCTTGAACTTCGTCAGAAGGCTTCCATCCTTTAAGATTCATTAGACTTTCAGCGGAAAAACTTGTGATTCGAGCGACAACATTTGAAATATCAGTATCGTCAAATTGCGCCGCCGCTGCGTAAAATCTCGGATCATCGATTGCCTCGACTAAATCAAAGCTATCTCCAAAATATTTGATAAATTCCTCACGAGGGCGGGTGCGAAGCATCGGCTCGGGATGAACGATAAGTAAACTGCGTTCTTTACGTAAAGCTGAAATTGTTGTTCGAAAGTCCTTATCATCCCTATACAATTCCTCGTAAGTTGGATAGTCGCCTACCTGAACGTGATCAATGACATCTTCGTAATCCAACAAATCAATTTCGTTCCCATCGCTCAGAAGCTGACGAATATTCGCGAGAGCATTTCCAAGTTGTTCACTGCCACCATTCCGCCAACGAAACGGAACTTCAAGTTCGAATGGATCGTCCAGGAAATCGCCCATGACATCCCCGTCCGTCATATTTACGAGCGGGCCTGCAAAACCAAAAATCGCTTGCATTGGATCGCCTAGTAATCGACATGGCAATCTAGTGGAAATCTTTGAAATTAGGTCGTGGTGCGAAGAAAGACAGTCTTGATACTCATCGACAAAAATGCCTGTGTATGTATTTGAAACAACATCTAAGACCTTATCAATCTCGAAAAAGTTGTTCGCTTGATCGTTTAAGTATGGGTAATAAAGTCGGGCTATACCTTGGTCCGGAATATTTCCCGAAGTATCGAATGCTAGGACATATTTTTGAGCATAACCACTAATCGTCTCAACGTTGTATTTGGTTGGTGAAATAGATTCTCGACGTAACTTTTCCTTAATTGATGCGACGCCGGCATGGGTGTGGGTGAGTATTAATTGGCGCCCTTCGGTTTTCTTCAAACATTCCGCAATTGTGGTTGTCTTTCCATATCCCGCCGGAGCAATCAACATGCTCTTGGGTCGCGAAATGAAATCATCAATATCAAGCATGATCTATCCAATCCGATATGGCATGAATTTGCGTCCCAAGATGAGTTTCTTCGAGGCCTTCTAAATATTTGCAACAAGTGCGGCCAAGAAATTCACCATGATCGAACCGCTTGAACCATTCGCCCTTTTTGGACGCGTTACCAATAGTCTGACGCATTTCCGCAGTTTCCAAACTGTGCCAATCATCGGGGAGTAAACCAAATTCTTGATATGCGGTCTTCATAGAGTCGTTGATTGATTCAGCAGTCTTATTTTCTTCGGCATAAGCGACAAGTTCTTGAACTCCATCCCAAGGCAAATCCTTAAAGACTTGTTGTTCAATCGCGTTTTCAGGCTCGCATTCAATTACGATTACGCCTAGACCTCTAAGCTCCTCCTTTTCTTTAACCGTAGTTTTCGCTCTTATATCCGAATCCGTAACATAACAAACATCGTATCCACTCTCTTTGAAGCCTTTTGCATATTCGTATTGAGTAGAGCCACTTCCGTCAGCAAAACACACACCTTTTAATGAGGCGCTGGGCTTTCCACCTTCGATGCGAAATTCATCCAACGCTCGGCAAAATCCGACTTCGGTTGCCCCTTCGCAGATTGCGACTTTTGAGGCAAAGAAAGCATCTGGATTTCGTCGTAAACATCCTTGTAGGTCCGTCCCAAACGTCGTCAAATTGTTCTGGCCCCGCCTTACCAGGAAAAGCCCCTTGGCATCGGTTTCTATCAATACGCTACTTGAATGGGTCGTGACGAATACCTGCCCTGCAACTTCTTTTCTTAATGTACTTACTAGATGCTGTGCCCGATCTGGCTCCAAGCCTTGTTCCAATTCATCCACGAGCATTATGCCGCCAGCTTTTGCCAATTCCCGTTGAATGGCTATCGAAATAAGGCGGCGTGAACCTTTTCCTTTCAGGCGAAATGGAATGCGCTCATCATGTAGAGTCACCTTGCCATCCTTGATAGAAATGTCGCGAAGATCAATTGTTGTACTTGCGTCTGTAATATCTACCCCTAACGTAGCCGCTCCCGCTTTTACTTTTTCAACCACGGCATTTAGGTGTTCAAATGCATGATCGTCGATCTGCTGTTTAGCACCACGCATGATCTCTATCATCACATTATCTTTTGTTTCGGCCACATTCTCTTGCTTGAGAAGGGAATACAATGGTCCGCCCCTAGTCCATGAAAAGTGTCTGTCCACGTAGTCGGAAACCAAAAATACATTAAGTTGGGAGCGATCCGTTGACCTGATTTCCTTTGGGTCTTGCCGCTCGTTTATGACATACCATCTTGGTTCAAGCTCACGATTAACCTGTAATCTAATCGTTAAAGCCGGGATTGTATTCGAATCAGCCTCGTCCCCCAATGCACCTGATTCTGGGTTAATGAATCTTTGGTGCAATCCAAAAGTTCCTTCTTTAAGGAGTTGCGGTGGAAGGTCGTAGACCGTGGCATCGAGAACTATTTCACGTTCGATATCAAGTCCAAAGAAATCGGTATCGGATATTGCCAAATTCCATCGCGGAGATAATACATACGAAATGGCGTCCAATATTGTGGTCTTTCCCGAATCTCCTCTGCCAATGAAACATACAAGGTCAACAAATCCGAAGTTATGCTCGAAATTTTCAACGCATCTGAAATTGGATATTTTTAAGCTGTGGAGTTTCGCCATATTCTATTAATTTATTAGACCGTCAATATCTTCATCGATTCCTCGCCAAATTGGCTTATTACTCTAACTGCGATCTTTTGGCCGGGATGTTTGATCTTGATCGGGTGTGAGCGGTGGCCGTAAACTCGGTCAAAGGCTTCGTCGTCTATTTCGATCTTTAGAGTTTTTTCAGCTCTGGCTCGGGTTTTGTCTTTGGCTAGGGTGTCGATGCCTTTTTTCCATTTCTCGAATTCCTTTTTTTCACCGCCGCAAAAGAAGACCTGTTTTACGACGAAGTTACTGCCGTCATAATTATCATCGACCATCCAATAAGCGATGTCGTGAACGTCGCGCGCTTTTACTTCGTCTTTGATCGGATCGTATATGTCGAGTCCCTTGATCTCGACGATTGCATCATCGCCGACACTTGGAATCTTTGGATTGAGAAAAATGTCAGGCTCGCCAATGGTTACGAAGGATGCGGCGGATTTTGCCGGTTTCTTTTTTAGGCCTTCTTGTAATAGATCGTCGTGGATTCGAGCCTTTGTGACCTCAAAGGTTCCCATGGACATGGTTTGGGTTCCGCCCTCGATGTCGCTTTCAAAGCTGAATCCGAGGATTATCAACCATTGTGCATCACCTTTTGTACGGCAGGCTTTTATTGCTTCGTTTACAGCGTTTTTGCTGACGGTGCCAAATTTGGGGCCGATGTGGAAGTAGGCTTTCTTCTCGCCGACGCCGTTTTGATAAAAGCCCTCGGCGTGGATGTATTCGTTAGCAAGTATCTCGACGCGGCTAAACATTACCTGTTCGTCCTTGCGTCCGTTCTTTACGCCGGTGGCGAGAAGATGATCTTTGATAACCTGTTCAAAATTGTCACTGCCGGTAACGATCTCGTCTTCCAGCTCGGCGGGCGAAACCGGCTCGAAGTTTTGCAGCGTCTCGACCGTAAACGGGCCGCTGACGCGGAGTCGTTTGTTGTCGATTTCGGGCTTGTCGTAAATCGGCTCGGTCGCGGGAGGTTCATCGTTCGCTAGTGATTTTAACGTCACGTGTGGGACTGCTTTGTAAACAAACCCCTGCCTTATATCCAGATTTTCGGTGTCGTAGAGTTTGTAATAAGGCAATGTTGCGGTCATTAAGCGCGTTTTCGCAATATTTAGGGCAATTCGGCTAGTATCGGTCGTTATCCAACGACGGCCAAACTGCTCAGCAACAAATGCCGTGGTGCCGCTTCCGCATGTGGGATCAAACACAAGATCGCCGGGGTCGGTTGTCATTAAAACACAGCGCTTAACAACTTCAGAGGTCGTCTGAACTACATAAACTTTTGTCAATTCACCCCTAGTATCATCCCAGACATTGTCTAACGAAACGGTCGATAATTCTTCGAGGTATTGTGCCCAAAACGGCGTTGATCCCATTACGAAAAGCCGATTCTTCTGAATTAACTTTTGCATTCCGTCGAATGTCGTGACCCAGGATTTACGAGTAGGTGTCTTAAACGTCTTTCCGCCAAACTCAAAATCATAAGTACAACTTTCTGTATATCCACTCGACGTGAGCGGAACAGGGGTAAAAAACTTGCCTTCTAACTCCCCAAGTTTGAACGATTCAATGTCGCTATCCGTTGACTTTCGACGAGTACCGTTCGGTTCCTCTATCCATTGAAAACTTGAAATATTGTCTTCCAAGGATTTTAGCGACACCAAATTTCGGGTAGTGTCCTAATCTTGTGGTGCTAGGGTATTTCAATGAATCCAGCCTTATGATAGCCTAAAGGTGATGGCAACACCTACCAAAAAAGACCGCGACGAGATAACTGTGGCTCGATCTATCTTTGATGAGATCGTGGAGTTGACGGAAAGCGAGCCGCACGAGGAAACACCGAAAGAAAGGCGCGCCCGCGCCGGTGGCAATGCCCGCGCCGCTAAACTAACCGACGAAAAGAAAATTGAAATTGCGAAGAAAGCCGCCGCAAAACGGTGGAATAAGTAAGCATTTCATACATATTGGTACCATTTCAGGCTATATACACAAGATAATGTGCAATGCTTGAAAATAAAACTTGCACATTCCACAACACTCTGCTAATTTTAAAACAGAAATTGCCTGACGGTAATACGTTGGAGGTTTTGCTCAAGTAGGTTTAGGGAGCGAAACACAATTACAGTACTACGATCTTTGTTAATTAAGAATCGTGAGATTTAAGAGCAACTCTTGGTGTACCTAAACCCGCCAGAAGCTTTCTAAACTCGCTGATGTAACAGCCTCTCGTTTACTGTCTGACCCAGTTCAGACAGTCGCGAAATTGGCTTTGGGTTTGTGATTTGATGCAGTTCAAAATCACCGCCTGTTACTTCTGCGAGTTTTTTTGTTTTTTCAAGAGACTTTTATTTGGAGACAACTATGACTGCAACAAGACGCTTTGATGTATTTGAGGCTGCTGAAAGGCTCGGCATCGCTCCGTTTACGCTGCGGCGAAAGGCTAGGGAGCGGCA
>JAYVOS010000007.1:0-2915 GCA_043757775.1 Chloracidobacterium sp.
CGAGGAGAATTAAAAATCATGTCACAAGAAAAATATCAATCACTTCTCGAACTTGCTAATCAGAATGGCACGACCTACGAGCTTAGCGAGGCAGACGGCGTTCTTAACGTAAACGGCACGGCTCCGAGTTCCGAAGCAAAACAACAGCTTTGGGATGAATATGAGCGTCTCGACCCGGACTTTAAGAGCAATGATCTCATCCTCAACATCGGTCTCGGTGACGCAGCCGGCGGCGGGGGTGCTACCTATACCGTCGAGTCAGGAGACAACCTTAGCAAGATCGCTGCCGGATACGGCATCCAGTGGAAAGCCATCTGGGACGCTAACCGCGACATCCTGCATCACCCTGACAAGATCTATCCTGGTCAGGAACTCAAGATCCCTGTCTAAACAGATCGGTTGTTTTAACTACTAAATAACACGAAAAAGCACGAATAAGATCTATTTCTTGTTCGTGCTTTTTTGTGATGTTTCGTGGTTAATATCTTCATTATCTTCATTCGATAGTTTCACTCAATTTTGCTACATTTCAGTTAATGTCTTTGGAAACGGATTTTATTGTCATCGGCAGCGGCGTCGCGGGTTTGCGTGCGAGTATCGAGCTTGCATCCGGTGGAGCCAGCGTTACCGTTCTCACAAAAGATAAAGCCAGCGAATCCAATACCGAATACGCCCAAGGCGGTGTCGCCGTCGTCTTATCGGAAGACGATAATGCCGAACTGCACGAAGATGACACACTCGTCGCAGGAGCTGGTCTCTGCGATGTCAAAGCTGTCGAGACGCTCGTCACCGACGGCACAAAATACATAAAACAGCTTATCGATTGGGGCACCGAATTTGACCGCGAAGGCGGCGAACTGATGATGGGCCAGGAAGCCGCCCATTCGCGCCGCCGCATACTCCACGCACATGGCGATTCGACCGGAGCGGAATTTGTCCGCTCGCTCATCGCCCGAGCCGGTGCCGAAAAAACCATCAACCTGACTCCATTTGCCAATACCGAAAGCCTCATCGTCCAGGACGGTCGCTGTGTCGGCGTGCAATTCCTCGATCCTGTTCTAAAACAGCCGCGAGATATTTATGCCAAGGCAGTAATAATGTGCACTGGCGGTGCAGGCCAGCTCTATATGCACACGACTAATCCGCCGGTGGCGACGGGCGACGGTATGGCGATGGCTTATTTTGCCGGAGCCGAGATGGCTGATATGGAATTTGTCCAGTTTCATCCGACAGCCCTCGACCTCGAAAAAGCGCCGAGATTTCTGCTGACCGAGGCAATGCGCGGCGAAGGCGGCATCCTTAAAAATAAATACGGCGAGCGGTTTATGCCGCGTTACGATGAGCGGGCCGAATTAGCCCCCCGAGACATCGTTTCACGCTCGATAGTCGCCGAAATGCGACGTACCGGCACGCGAAATGTCTTCCTAGACATGACCGCTCTTACGGAAGATTTCCTCAAACATCGCTTCCCGAAAATATACGAAACATGTAATACCTTTGGACTCAACATCGCGACAGATATGCTCCCTGTCTCGCCCGCTTCTCACTATTGCATGGGCGGCATTCGCACGGATCTGTGGGGACGCAGCACTTTGTCGGGACTTTACGCGGCAGGCGAAGTCACATGCACAGGTGTCCACGGAGCCAATCGTCTCGCGTCCAATTCCCTGCTCGAAGGCTTGGTTTTTGGGGCGAGAGCAGGCAAAGCAGCAGCGGCTGATAGTCAAAAGCCCAAAGCCCAAGGCCCAAAGTCAACATGCCAGCAACCTTGGACCTTGGACCTTGGACATGGGACTTCGATCTCAACTGCCGTCAAAAAACGTATCAAACGCGTAATGTGGGAACGCGTCGGCATCCTGCGGGATAAAGATTCCCTTACTCGTGCGTTGAAAGAATTTGACCAGATCGCAGCGGGTAACCTGAGCACTACGTCACGAAATTTCGTGACGCTTGCACGGCTCGTCGCAACAGCTGCTCTTTGGCGCGAAGAGTCACGCGGCGGGCATTTCCGCTCGGACTTTCCCGAACAGCACGAAGAATGGCGAAAGCATTCCATACAGCAGCTCGGAGCGAACATTTCATCAGCAGAGCAGATGAGTTTTGACACGGCACGTGCAGTGTAGTTAAAATCTTTCAAACCGTCCATTCATTTAAAATTGATCGGCAATGCAAAACTCGGCTACAACTTTAAATCTAGCCTCGATCATCTCGCACCACGCGCGGCTTGCGCCGCAAAAAGAGGCGATCGTGTGTGACGATGTGCGGCTGACGTTTGGCGATCTCGACGCGATGTCCAACAAGGTCGCAAATGCCCTGACCGAAATGGGCATCGGCCACGGCGACAAGGTCGCTCTGAACTGCGTCAACCTGCCTTTTTTCCCGATCGTCTATTACGGCATCATGAAAGCCGGTGCCGCGGTCGTGCCGATCTGCGTGCTGTTTACTCCGCGAGAGATCGCGTATCATTTGCGGGATTCCGAGGCCAAAGCTGTCTTCGTTTTCGAGGGCACCGACGAGTTACCGCTCGCCAGATCAACCAAGACCGCGTTCGACGAGGTCAAGACTTGTGAACAGCTTATCGTTCTAACCAAAGACGAGGCCGCTGCAAGCCCGTTTCCCGAACACAAAACTCTTGCGCAGATCACAGCCGACCAGTCCGACAAATTTGAGATGTATCCGACGCGGCCCGACGATACGTGCGCGCTCCTCTACACTTCGGGAACGACCGGACAGCCGAAAGGAGCTGAGTTGACGCACCTCAATCTCTGGTCGAATGTCGTCACGGGTTGGAGCATTCACCTCCCAGTGCTCGATTTTACCGACGGTAAGCAAAAAACCGTCTTGATCACGCTGCCGCTTTTTCACACGACGGGACAGACCGTGCAGATGAACACCAATCTTTATGGCGGCAACCG
>JAYVOS010000008.1:0-10773 GCA_043757775.1 Chloracidobacterium sp.
GCCGTGCGTTATTGGCGGATGAGGGAGTCGATCTTGCGACATATAAGGATGAGCTTATCGAAGCCGATGAGATGAGCATCGCGGCATTTACCGACACTATCATCGAGCAAAACCTGCGAAATTCGATATTTGTTGATATTACGGCGAGCCCCTTGGTTGTTGAGACTTATCCGAAATTGCTCGCAAAAGCCGTGTCCGTAATAGCCTGCAACAAGATCGCGGCGTCATCCGAGTTTGATAATTACACGCAGCTACGCGAACTGGCTCGTGACTTTAGTACCAATTTCTTTTTCGAGACCAACGTCGGAGCCGGCTTGCCGATCATCCACACGCTCAACGATCTGCTCCGTAGCGGCGACAAAGTACACCGTATCGAGGCCGTGCTGTCCGGCACGCTAAATTTTGTATTCAACAATTACGACGGCTCACGACAGTTTGCCGATGTTGTCCGCCAAGCTCAGGACGAAGGCTACACCGAGCCTGATCCTCGTCTCGATCTTAGTGGAACCGACGTGGCTCGCAAGATACTAATTCTTGCCCGTGAGGCCGGTTATCGGCTCGAAATGAGCGACATTACAAATGCAGGATTTTTGCCGGAATCATGCCTTGCCGGTTCGGTTGAAGATTTTTATGTTGAGATAGGCAAGCAAGAACCCCATTTCCGTGCGATGCTCGATACTGCTGTTTTGCAAGGTCTTACACTCAAATACATTGCTTCGTTTGATGAAGGACAGGCATCGGTTGGGTTGCAATCCATTGGCCCTGACCATAATTTCGCCAATCTTTCCGGCAAAGATAATGCGGTTCTTTTTTATACGGATCGCTATTCTGTGCAGCCGCTCGTGATCAAGGGAGCAGGGGCAGGGGCTGATGTGACGGCCGCCGGTGTGTTTGCGGATATTATCCGGGCATCAAGAATATAAAATGGCTATCTTATAAAAACCCACGGACGGAGTTCTGTTAATGTTCAACCTTGAACACCTTGAAAACCAGAATTATCTGACAATTTTGCCGTCAGGCCTGCGATGCGTTTATATATTTAATTATGAAGAAAACACAAAAAGAGCTCGCCTTTTTGCTTGATCTTTCCGTCAGCGACGAATGGACGCAGCGGTTTGCAGACCTCGTCGATAAACACATAGACCTGCGGGATTCGGACAATCTGCTCTACATCAACGCCGGGACGGGCAGTCACGCGCTTTCACTCGCCGATAGATTTGGCGAAAAGACCGCTATTTTTGCGACCGCTGAAAATGAAGATGCTTTAAGCATTGCGCTCGATAAAGCCGCCGCGCTGCGGTCAGAAGTTGATTTTTCGATGATCCGGTTTGAGGATGATGCATTTGATACGGTGCTCGGCGACGCAACTTTTGTTAAACCAGCGGAGGTTGAGAACTTTATCGAAGATGCCGTCCGTGTCGCACGTACCGGCGGCGAGGTCGCAGTGTTTTTGCCGACAACGGGCAGCTTTGGCGAGATCGTTTCCCTGCTGTGGGAAGTTTTATTCACTGAAGGTCTCGGCGAACATGGAGCCGCCGCCGAAAAGATCATTACCGATATCCCGACAGTCTCGCGGATCGAGCAGATGGCGGCAAACATGGGGCTTGTAAATGTAAAGACAGAAACCGCTATCGAGGCTTTCGAATTTGAGAATGGAGCCGAATTTGTCGCGTCGCCGCTCGTGGCCGATCTGCTGCTGCCGGCATGGCTCGACATGCTCTCCGAAAACGAAAAAGAGCAAATTCCAGAGAAACTTGCTCAGTTAATTGACGCTGACGGCGATTCGCTCAGCTTTAGATTTACTGTAAAGGCTACGCTTTTGACCGGTGAGAAAGAATGATCTCTATGACTGTTTGGTCGCAGCCCGTTTTCGCATTTCTTCCATCAGAGCCTCGTCGCTCATATCGGTGATCTGCGGAGCTGCGTTTGTGGTGGCCGAAGTAGATGACAATTTCTGGGCGGCTTCGGCCTTTTCGTCTTCATCGGCTTCGCGCATACCGTCTTTAAATGCTTTGCGGGTCGCACCGAGGGATTTTGCAAGCTGCGGTAGCTTAGTCGCTCCAAAAAGTAAAAACAAAACTGCTACGATCAGTAAAATTTCTGTTGTTCCAAAGTTCATATAATTGATCCTAAATATTTAGACGTTATAAATACAGCATTCGCCGGATTGATTTAATAATACGCCTATTTTCCGCAAGTTTCACGCGAAATATCAATGCCGTGACCTGAATTTATTCATCGCATCTACAAGTGCAGATGATATTCCCGGCTCGCTCACGGAATGTCCGGCGTCAGGCACGACGATAAACTCGGCCTCAGGCATCGCACGGTGCAGATCCCAAGCCGACGTTATCGGGCAGACGACATCATAACGGCCCTGCACGATTACCGTCGGGATATGCTTGATCTTATCCACATTTTCAAGCAGGTAATTTTCGGTCGGGAAAAATGAATTATTGACGAAATAGTGACATTCGATGCGGGCGAGCGAAAGGGCTTCGTGCTCGCCTTCCCAGTGATTCATCAAGTCGTTGTCAGGGTAGAGTTTCGAGGTTGAGCCTTCCCATACGCTCCAAGCACGGGCCGCCGAGAGCCGAGTATGCTCGTCGTCGCTGGTGAGGCGTTTATGATAAGCGGCGATGAAATCACCGCGTTCGGCCATAGGTATCTCGTCGCGGTAACGCTCCCAGAAATCCGGAAATATCTCGGACGCACCGTATTGATAAAACCACTCGAGCTCCTTACGCCGCGTCAGGAAAATACCGCGCAGTATCAGCCCAAGACAACGATCAGGATGCGTCTCGGCATAAGCTAGACTCAAGGTCGAGCCCCACGAACCGCCGAAAACATACCATTTATCCACGCCAAATTTTTCGCGAAGCGTTTCCATGTCGGCGATCAGGTTCCACGTCGTATTGCCCTCAAGCTCGGCGTGCGGCGTCGACTGTCCCGAACCGCGTTGGTCAAACAATATGACTTGATAAACCGCCGGATCAAAATATTGCCGGTACATCGGTATCAGCCCGCCGCCCGGTCCGCCGTGCAAAAAGACCACGGGCACGCCGTTAGGATTACCGACACGCTCGTAATAAATAGTGTGAATGTCCGACACGGCGATCATGCCGCTCTCAAAAGGTTCGATCTCAGGATAAAGTGAAGCCATAATTGAAATGATAACTGAAATGGCGTCGGCAAACTAGATGTGGAGTCTCAACGCTTCAAAAAATTGTTGCACCACAACTGAAAAACGAGCAATGTCCATAGCTGTTTGTGATGGCTGGCGATGCCGCGTTCGTGCTCGGTGATGAGCGTTTGGACGTAGGTTGGTTCGAACAGGCCTTGGTCTTTTAATCTCGCAGGGTCAAGCAGAGAATGCATCAGTGGATTGAGACGCCCTTTTAGCCATTCGGCAACGGGTATGCCAAAGCCTTTTTTGGGACGATGCAAAATGTTTGCAGGAAGCAGATCTGCCATCGCTTTTTTTAAGATGTGCTTGCCGCTTTTGCCTTTGAGCTTGTATTCGAGCGGCAAGGACGCGGCAAATTGACCAATACGCGGATCTAAGAACGGAGCCCGCGTTTCTAAGCTGACCGCCATTGCCGCACGATCGACCTTGGTCAGGATGTCCTCAGCCATGTAGTAGTTGATGTCGAGAAACTGCATCAGCTCGATATCGGTCGTCGCATCGCAAAGCTGTAGCAGATCACGCGGGCCGCGATAAATATCACCGTCGCTTGCGGCAAGTATCTCAGGCGACAGCAGTTGGTTTTGCTCGTCGAGCGAAAACGAACCAAACCACGAATGATGGCGTTCGACGGTGTCGAGATTTGCTCCGCGAACAAAACGTTTTGCTTTATAGTCGAACGACATATTTTTTGTCGAAACAGGCAGGAGTTTGACGACAGGTTCTATCAGGCTTTTGCGGAGAAACGCCGGAACACTCGCATATTTTGCCGCAACCGTGTGAGCGTAATACATCGGGTAACCGGCAAAAAGCTCGTCGCCGCCGTCACCGCCGAGAGCGACAGTCACGTGTTTTCGCACAAACTGGGCAAGTAAAAATGTCGGGATTAGCGATCCATCCGAAAGCGGTTCATCAAGCCAAGTGCCGATCTCGGAGATCAAGTCGCCGGCAGTCGTCGCTGAGAGTTTCTCCTCGTAATGCTCTGTGTCTAAATGCTTTGCGACTTGGCGGGCATATTTAGATTCGTCAAACGAATCTTCTTCAAAACCTATCGAAAACGTCTTAACCCGCTCGGTTGCGTGCTGCACCGCAAATGCGGCAATCGTCGAAGAATCGATCCCGCCGGAGAGCAAAATACCTAGTGGCACGTCCGCGACAAGCCGCATCCGCACAGCGTCGGAGAGCAGGTCGCGGAGTTCGGTCGCTTTGTCGTCGAGTTGCGTTTTACGCCCTTGCTCACGCGCGGGCATGTGCAACTGACCCCATGAGATGTTCCAGTAACGACGCGTTTTGACCTCGCCGTTTTCGACGGTCATTATGTGAGCGGCAGGAAGCTTTGAGATGCCTTTATAGATGGATTGTGGAGCAGGAACGTAGTCAAACGACAGATACTGCCGCAGAGCATCGAGATTCAGTTCGGCTTTGACGGCAGGGTGTGCGAGCAGGGCTTTTGGCTCTGATGCATAGAGCAGCTTACGGTCAAAGATGCCGTAATACAAAGGCTTTTCGCCAAAACGGTCGCGGGCGATGATCAGCTTTCTCTTTCGCGTGTCCCACAGCGAGAACGCATACATTCCGTTGAGATGATCGACGAGATCCTCGCCGTATTCCTCATAAAGATGCGGCAGGATCTCAGTGTCACTTTTGGTTGTGAATTTGTGGCCTTTTTTTTCAAGTTCTGCACGCACTTCGCGGTAATTATAAAGCTCGCCATTCATCATCACGACGACCGATCTGTCTTCGCTAAAAACAGGCTGATCGCCGGTCTCGAGATCGATCACCGACAACCGCCGCATCCCTAGCGCGACGGTATCGTCCATCCAGATGCCCTCAGAATTCGGCCCACGATGCACGATCCGCTCACACATCGAATGCAGGACGGATTCGGTATGGTTCTCTTTAGATTTTTTTAGGTTTATCCAACCTGTTATGCCGCACATGCTTTATTTTGGCGATGGGTTTGGAAGCATTTCACCGAAAAATGGAACACGGTGAAGGGTATCAAGAAGTCCGCTACCGCCAGTTTTCGCTTCCCATTCATAATTGAAATTTACAGTGATGAATAGTTCTTCGGTAAGAAATCTAGCAGGAACCGAAAATAGCACTGACTCTCCAGATGGGATCGCATTGGCCGCGCAAACGTGACAATACTGCAGTTCGGATTTCGGAGCTTTATTCCCATCCTTAGCGAAGACCGAATAGAAGACACCGCATTCCTCTTTTATCGTTCGGCAACCAACCGTATCAACGATCAAATTCCAAAATATATTGTTTCTTAACCGAAGAAGCACCAACTTTTCGGGGGCACCTGTAGACGAGGGTCTTTCGACGAAACTCTCAAAAGTGATATACGCACTTGCCTTAGAACAATCAATTTTTACGTCAGTCGAACTCTTTGGTTGAGCATTGCTAACCACGAACATAACCAGAAGCAAAACAATAATCGAAACAAATCGCATACTTATTTTTCAAAACCGATCTTTTCGCGAACTGCATAGATCGCTTTGTTTTGCGATTCGTGATAGGTGCGGACGGAGAGTTCGGCGAGCAGTCCCATTAGGAAAAACTGGACTGAGATCGCGAGCATTACTACTGTCACGACCGGCAGAGGCGTTTGGATAAACGACGTGCCGTAAAATTTCAGGACGATCGCCCAGATGCCGGAAATAATCGAGAGGAAAAACGCTATCATACCGAACATGCCGAAAACGTAGATAGGCTTGGTCTGGTACGACGCCATAAATTTGATCGTCATCAGATCGAAAACGACCTTGATGGTGCGCGAGATGCCGTATTTCGATTTGCCCATCGTGCGAGCGTGGTGATCGACCGGCATCTCGGCGACACGGGCTCCAGCCCAACTCGCGTAGATCGGGATAAAACGGTGCATTTCGCCGTAGAGCTTTACGTCTTGAATGACGTCGCGGCGATATGCCTTGAGCGAGCAGCCGTAATCGTGCAGAGGTACGCCGCCAATCCAAGAGATTATTCTATTGGCGATCTGCGACGGAATTTTTCGCGAAATGAGCTTGTCTTGACGGTTTTTTCGCCAGCCGGAGACTACATCGTAGCCTTCGTCAAGCTTATCGAGCAGGCGTTTGATGTCGGCCGGATCGTTTTGTAGATCGGCGTCCATCGGGATGAGAATATCGCCTTTCGCGGCGTCTATGCCTGCCGACATCGCCGCCGTCTGGCCGTAATTTCGCCGTAAACTTATCACTCGAACGCGTTTGTCCGACGCAGCGATGTCCTTTAATATCGCCAGACTCTTATCTGTCGAGCCGTCATCGACAAAGATCACTTCGGCGGTTTTTCCGAGCTCATCAAGCGCCGCCGCGATCTTTGCGTGCATGGGCCGCAGGTTTTCTTCCTCGTCGAGGACGGGTAGAAAGAGTGAGAGCTCAGGATTGTTCGATTTATCTTGTTCCATTCAAAAAAAGAATTTAGCCACGAATTACACAAATTACACGAATAGGACAGTTTTCTCAATTCGTGACATTCGTGTAATTCGTGACTAGTTTTTTTTAGCGACCACGACTATCGACACGCCGAACGGAAAATTTAGGTTTTTTAGCCAAAAACGCTCGGCTCCGAAGAGTTTGCCAAAAATGCCGTTTAAGCCCGAGATCGTGATGTTATTTTCAGACTCGGGTTTGATTCCGGTCAGTTTCATTATCGTCCGTCCGGCAAGGATCGGGACGAAAAACGTCCAGTTGGCGTAGGTCGCACGTTCCACCTCGTAGCCTGCGGTTTTCAGACGCTCGACGATCTGTGATTTGGTATAACGAATGCGGTGATTTGAAATGTCGTCCTGCACGCCCCACAGCCACATAAATGCGGGGACGAAGATCAGCGAATAGCCGCCGCTTTTTGTCACGCGAAACATCTCTTTCAGACCCGCGATGTCATCATCAAGGTGCTCGACCACATCGAGAGCCGTCGTCAGTTCAAAGCTTTCGTCGGCGTAAGGCAGCGTCTCGGCAAGCCCTTTCTGGACTTTCAAACTTTTGCGGCGGCAAAATTCGAGTGCATCGTCTGACACATCGACGCCTTCGGCTTCTCCGTAAGCGGACAGCATTTCGATGTTAGCACCTGTGCCGCAGCCGACATCGAGGATCGAGAGTCTGGAGTCTGGAGTCGTGAGTTGTGAGCAGATCTGTTTGAGAAAGCTATCTAAAATTGCACGCCGTCCGACGAACCACCAATGCGAGCCCTCGACCTCGTCCATGATGGCGTATGTGTGCTGCTGCATTTCTTGTGGCAAAGTCGCGTTCATAAGATTATTTTGCCACGAATTACACTAATGGCACGAATCGGAATCAATTTCATCTAATTCGCGTTATTTGTGAAATTCGTGGCTAACATTCTAAACTCTTATCCCCATCATCTCGCTCGCGAGTGAGCCTTGGTTGCCAGTTAGATCCAGTCCATAGCTGTCGTGCAGGCGTTTCATGATCCCGTCGTCACTGACCTCGCACTTGCCGCCATCTTGGCATAGGATCATTAGCTGCAGGCCCTCGTCAAGATAATCAGGTTTATCAATGCATAGCATGTAATCGCCGGCGGTTTTGTGGGCCGCGAGTTCGAGTTCGTAGAGAGTCGGGTTGAAAATGCCTATCGGGTTCATATCAGCATTCGAGAGGCTTTCAAGCGTCTGGGCGAAATCAAAAGCATGCTGGCCTTCGTGGACAAATGTCCCTTCGCAGCCGCGCTGGCCGCCCGTGTCGATCGTCTCTTCGGCGATCGCTATGTAGATCTCCCCGAGTGCCTCACGCAAACTAAGCCGCGTCGTCGCGAGCTTGTAGTTGGTTTTTACAGAATTGATAACACCCGTTATCCCTGACGCATTGACCTTGCTGACCGGCAAAATCTGGATCAGCATCTTCGACTCCATGATCTCGTTCATCACATATTTGTGATGTTCGTTACCACTTGCCATGATCGAGGCGAATGCATCCTCAACCGACTGACGATATTTTTTGTCTATTCCCCGATCAAATTTCATAATAGGTTTTTTGCAGCGGATAGACGCGGATCACGCAGATCAAAAAATGATAATTAAATTCTTATCAGCCTCATCTGCGTTGCTCTGCGGCTAATTTATTTTTCCAAATCCGCACCAACTGTTCTCATTATGCCACGTTATCTTTACGTCTTCGGCGTTGATGTCGTTCCACCAGCCGGCGAAATCGTCTTTCGAAATATAAAACGCGGTCGGGGCGACTAGATGATCAAATACGATATTGTGCTGCTCGCGCCAGCCGAATGAGCCGAGGTGATTGAGATATTCGTTGTAAAAAAGCTTGTTTGCGACAGGTTTTGCGATCGAATTTAGCGGGCGATAAATGAGCTTTGTCGTCAGAAAAACGCTCAATGTGGGCAGTTTTGACAGTTGATAAAGCACAGGCTGCGAGATCTGCGACGTAAATCCTGTCCGCACCGGATCGACAAATCTGGTGATCCATTCGTTATTCTCGGCACCGTATATCCACGCCGAGATGTTGCCGCCGCTTTTGACCTTGCCCACGAGCGAGATAAATGCGCGTTTCGGATCCGGCGTGTGATGCAAAACACCGACGCTGAATGCGTAATCGAACGCTTTTTTTAGCGGCAGCTTGAATATGTCGCACTGAACAACGTGAGCGTTTGGCAGGTTTTGCGTCAATGCAAACGCCGATTCGACACCATCGCCGAGGTCGATGCCTACTACCTCAGCCGCTCCCCACTCGGCGGCGAGTTTTGTATGACGGCCCTTGCCGCAGCCGCCTTCGAGCACAACTTTCCCTTCGAAAAACTCCTTTTTGACTGGTTGCAGCCAACCGAGGAACTGGTCGTTGTATTTCGGATCTTCCTGCGTAAAATTGGTCCATTGCCAGCCGAAATTTTCAGCCGTCGCGGCTTTGTCTTCTTCTATTTTGGTGAGATCGACAAAACGCGGTACGCCTCGCACAACCTTGTATTCGCGGTCGCATTTTTTGCACGTCAGCACGCCTTCGATGATCTCTTTGTCATCATATTTGGTCGCAACGGCGAGCAAAATATCACCGCCGCAGGTCGGACATGCCAAAAGGTCTAATAATTTCTCTTTCATTGTTTAGTAACCACGAAAATACACCAAAGGACACTAAAACGAAACAACTCAAAATTTAGTGCTTTTTCGTGTTATTTCGTGATTATCTTATTTCTAAATTCTTCGTATTCGCGAAATGGAAACGGCTGACGCCAGTTAAATTCAAATTCGTCCGTATCGCGGTCAGCGTAGAGCTGCTCAAAGGTCTTTGCGAACGCATTGCAGACATTATCAGCCGTATCGAGATGTGTGAATACCAATTCCCGCTCGCTCGCATCACGCTCATCTGTCGGAAATTGATAGATCTGCATCAAAACTTTGTCGTCCTCGCGAACAAAATGAAAGTCAAATTCCTCGGGATCGCGGTTCCACTTTAACCAATAGTCTTTCGGCTTGGACGCCGGCGTGGAAAGAGCAGTCAAGATCGTGATCAATTCCGGCAAGGCCCCCGCGTGCGGTGCGTGTGCCGTCGTAGTATGAAATTCGGTTATGCCGTCGGCACATCCGATCGACATCCATCCGCACTGCGGGCTATTAAAACTGACTTCCAGCATAAGAAGTTAATAGTAAATAGTGAATAGTAAATAGTAAAGACGAGGATCAGTATGGCTGGCTTTTACTATTTTCGATTCACAAATTACTATTTTCTATGTGAAGCAATACCACGACCTCTTAAAACACATTTTAGCAAACGGAACCCGGCACGAGGACCGCACCGGAACGGGCACGATCTCGGCTTTTGGCTATCAAACGCGGTTTGATCTGCGTGAAGGTTTTCCGATCGTAACGACGAAGAAAGTGCCGTTTCGCTGGGTCGCCGAGGAACTATTTTGGTTTCTCAACGGTTCGACCGATGAAAAAGACCTGACCGCTCGCGGAGTCGATATCTGGGCGGAATGGGCGACTGCGGAGCAAACTGCAAGATTTGGCCGACAGACAGGCGATCTCGGGCCGGTTTACGGTTATCTTTGGCGTTCGTTTGGCGGCGAGTATCCTCAGGTTAATGGCGTCGATCAGATCGCTCGATTGATCCGCGAGATAGAGACAAATCCGAATTCACGTCGATTGCTTGTGAGTGGTTGGGACCCGCGTGTCTGCGACGATGTCGCACTGCCACCGTGTCATACGTTGTTTCAATTTAAGGTCGAAAGCGGCAGGGCGCTTCACTGCCAGCTTTACCAACGCTCAGCCGACGCATTTCTCGGCGTGCCGTTTAACATCAGCAGCTACGCCCTGCTCACGCATCTCGTCGCACACGTCTGCGGACTCGAGGTTGGCGATTTCATACACACCTTTGGCGACCTGCACATCTACAGCAATCACCTCGAACAGGTTAATGAACTACTCTCACGCGAACCGATGGAGCTGCCTAAATTGGAATTTGTCGATGCGGACGGCCTGACAGGCCTGGACGGACTGCTCAATTTCAAATTTGATAATCTGAGATTAGATAACTATCAATCGTGGGGAAAGATAGCGGCTCCTGTCGCTGTCTAAAACTACTTTACATTCGGCGGTT
>JAYVOS010000009.1:0-2898 GCA_043757775.1 Chloracidobacterium sp.
GTGCACGCTGAGGGACAGGTCGCGAATGTACATCTGCCAGACGGCAAATTTACGCCGGAGAAACTCAAGCATGCCATCAATGGCAATCTGTGGCGGGACATTCGTATCATGAAAGCCGAAAAGGCGCCTGATGAATTTCACTCTAGGTTTTCGGCAAAGCAGAAAACCTATGTTTACCGCGTGGTCAATGCTCCAGTTATATCCCCGATGTGGCGGCGGTTTGCCCATCACGAGGCGAGGCCGCTTGACGTCGGGCGAATGAATGACGCGGCGAGGTTATTTTTAGGACAGCATGACTGGACTGCGTTTTCGGCTGCAAAGGCGGATGGCGAGAGCCGTGTGCGAAACGTGACGGATTTTACCGTCGAATCGCATTGGGACGACCGTGCCCAAGGATCGATGATCGAGTTTCGCATCAGTGCGGGCGGGTTTCTGAGATACATGGTGCGATCGATCGTAGGGACGATGCTCGAGGTCGGGCGCGGTGAAAAAGATTCTGATACAATTCAGACGGCAATTGTGACCGGCGACCGCGACCTCGCCGGCAAAACCGCACCGGCAAACGGTTTGACACTGTATCGGGTGGATTACGATTGATTTGTAGGAACGCGGGCTGCCAGCCTGCGAGTTTTCGACACCGGCAGGCTAGCAGCCTGCGGTCCGATTTTATGCTCATTTACCATATAGTTTTACCGGATGCGTGGGCGGCTTTTGACAGCGACCTTTATCGTGCGTCGAGCCTTGAGAGTGAGGGGTTCATCCATTGCAGTTTTGCGAATCAACTCGACGGTGTGATCAAGCGGTATTACATCGGGACGGACAAGATAATTGTTCTCGAGATCGAATCAGACAAGCTGATGTCGCGGATGCTCAAGGAGCCCTCGACCGGAAACGAGATATATCCGCATATCTACGGGCCGATCAATCGGGATGCAATAATTAGATCAGAAGAAAGAGTTTTGCCCGCGAAATAGGCGAAAGAACGTGAAAATGAAAGGCTGCTAAGCAGCAGCTTGGGTAAGATCGAGCTTTTAATAAATTCTTTTATTCGCGTGTTTCGCGGGCAAATAAATCAGAATGCACGAGAATTTTGCAGGAATCGTAAAACCAAACACCGCCGAGGCTGAGTTGCTGGCGGCGATCGATCCTGCACGTCTGCCGAGACATATTGCGGTGATAATGGACGGCAATGGACGTTGGGCAAAGGCGCAGGGGAAACCGCGTATTTTCGGGCATCGGGCAGGGTCAGATTCGGTCAAGGCGATCATCGATACTTGTGCCCGCCTCGAGATCGAGGCGATCACTCTTTACGCATTTTCGACTGAGAACTGGAAACGCCCAAAGACCGAAGTTACGGGTCTAATGTCGATGCTCAAATCGGTTTTACGTCGTGAGATCAATGCCGTTGCGGGAAATAATATCCGATTTCAAACTATCGGCCACATTGCGGGACTGTCTGCGGACGTGCAAAAAGAACTCGCTTACGCTCGCGAAAAGACAGCCGGGAATACGGGAATGATAATGAACGTCGCACTAAATTACGGTGGGCGCGCCGAGATAGTCGAGGCCGCACGTTGTGCGGCTGTTGGTCTTGCCATGCGCGGCGAACCACTCGAGTCGCTCAGCGAAAAGCATATCGAAGAGAATCTTTATACACATGGATTGCCTGATGTTGATCTCCTTATCAGAACCAGCGGCGAATTTCGCATCTCAAATTTTCTGCTGTGGCAGATCGCCTACAGCGAGATCTATGTCACGCCGACGCTATTTCCAGATTTTCGGCGGCCGCAAATTTTCGAGGCTATAGTGGATTATCAAAAACGTGACAGGCGATACGGCGGGGTCAAATCTTAGCGGGACAAAGAATCTGCCCGCGAATTACGCGAAAAGACGCGAATGAAGAAAAGAATTAGATTTGTGTTTATGAGTTATGGTGCGACAATGCGCATTGAATAACGAAAAGATTTGACAAAATTCGCTTCGAACGTAAGCGGTGTCGAAGACATTTTAGAAATATAGATCTTGTTCGCGTTTTTTCGCGTAATTCGCGGGCAAACTCTTTCAGTTGACGGTGATGAAAACTAGAATTCTGACAGCTCTAATAGCTCTGCCGATCGTGATCGCGTCGATCATTTTGCCTGTTTGGTACAAACAGACGATATGGATATTTGTGGCTCTGGCGGCGTTTGCTTTGGCGGCGGGGTTGTTTGAATTTTACTCGCTCACGAAAAAGCTTGAGTTAAAGGCGGATGCTGCTATTGGCTATTTGGGAGCGGCAGCGTTATTCGTCGGGTTTGTGTTCGACGCTCCGGCAAAAGCGCCGGAATGGCTGATCGCTACGGTAGCTTTGTTTGTGATCGCGGTGCTCATATCGCAGACGTTTCGGTTTAAGGCGGACTTTTCTAAGATGCTGACCGGTGTTGGCGTGACGATAGTCGGGGTGATGTACATCGCGTTTTTAGGCGGTTTTCTGGTGTCGATCCGCACGGGTTTTGAGAACGGACACAATCTCTCTACCCATTTACTCGGCTATTATTTCATGGTGATATTCGGCTCAGATGTTGGTGCGTATTTTGCCGGACGCGGGTTTGGTAAACATAAACTCGCACCCGCTATATCGCCCGGAAAGACAGTTGAGGGCCTGATGGGCGGAATGCTCGCGGCAGCCGGTTTCGCAGCACTTGCGACGTTTCTATTCCTTCCAGAGCTTCCCTATAAATGCTCAATACCGCTCGCGGTGGGGCTTGCCGTCGTCGGCGTTTTAGGCGATCTCGCCGAGAGTGCGATGAAACGCGGGTCCAACACAAAAGACGCGGCCAGTATCCTACCCGGTCATGGCGGCCTGCTCGACAGGCTCGATAGTTTGCTCTTTGGTGCGCCGATACTGTATTATTTCGG
>JAYVOS010000010.1:0-2894 GCA_043757775.1 Chloracidobacterium sp.
GCCCGAAACTCATGGAAGATCCGCCCTGCCAAAGTAAAGATAACCATAGGCAAACCGATCTATGCACGAGATTTGCTCAAGGATGATGGCGGAATGATGAAGGATGTACTAGAAATCGGTCCCGAAGAGGGGTCAAACTCATCCCTCATCCCTCATCCCTCATCCCTTAATGCCGATGACCAATACGCCGCCGTCACCGAGCATCTAAAACAAACCATCGCCGGCATGATCGAAGAAATGCGTAAGTAAATATTTACCCACAACTATGAAAAAGGTACTTTGCCTCTTCCTACTTTTTCTCATCTTTAACGGCTGCACACCATCCGTTTCGAACGAGATCGGTGTAGCACGCCTGTCCTTGATCTCAATAGTTCCGTCCGACCCATCTCCTTTGTTGCCGCTAAATCAGGGTGAAGAAAAGATGATTCCGTGGAGATCGTCCATCGGGACAACCAAATATGATTGGAATGGAAAAGACCTTCTTGTAACGCCAATCCGGGCGGGAACAACACGGATGTTTTATAGTATTTGGCGGGAAGATTTATCAAACATGGCTCTGGAGGATAAAAAAACGTCTCAGACTATTGATAGTTTTCTTCTACCTTTAGCTATCGTGGGCGACCTCGTTAGCTTTCAACATGAAATGGGTTATTTGTCCGGAGCCAGCGCCTGGTCCGAATGGAGATTTGAAACTCGCAATATTTCTAAGCCAGGAACGCCAATTAGTTTGACGCACTATTTTAGCGACGATGAAATTTTCCGGTCACTCATGTCTAACGAACGCATCACACAAGGATTGCAGAAAGCCATCGCCGAAAAAAAGACCACCTCTCCTGATTCTCTGTCGCAACTCTCAAAAGTTCTAACCACACATGATTACACTCTTTTCGAGGGTGAATTCGCCCTCGAAGAAGACTATTTGACCCGCTTCGCGTTTCATCACGTTGATGGCAGCAACATAGTTGTTTGGATAACTCTTAGGCCAACTTCTCATTCTGGGCAAGCAATGCAAGACTATATTGAAATCAGCCTTCCAGTCCCCCAGAATTTGGAGACCGACATGAACAACGCGGACTCACAAAAAGCAGGATTCTTGATGAAAGACTCATTAAATACTGTAGGAACGAAATCCGCCGAATTCTTGTCCAAAATAAAGTAGCTCCCTTGCGCAGAGGCGTCTAATTCATGCTGCACCGCTATCATATTGGCCAAATATAAAAACCGTTCGATGGAACCAACTTTCCTCATCTTCCTCTGTGCTCTCTGTGGTAAATATCTTTTCCTGATACCGATCAGATAGAAACCTCGCAAAGTACGTCAAAACGAGAAAAGTAGGGTTTCAATTTACAAACGAGTTTGTTACCGTTCTAACATGTCCGCTGTATATGCGGGTTTGTTATTTGAAATAAGAAAATTGCATCTCCAGATCGTGAAAAAAATGTTGGGACACTGGGACAGCGATGGTTAATCCATTGTTTTCAGCGGTTTAGCCTGTCCCACTTAAAGTAGGACAGTTTTGGGACAGTGGGACAAGAATTAGAGGCAGATCGTGACCTGGCGATTCTGAAAAAATAGCTAGATTGACTGTTTATAACACGCATATGACGGCTTTAAAACTTTTCTTGTGCGTATTCTCGATATTACTCTTTCTAGGCGTTGTTACAACGAGTGCCCAGGATCCACGTCCGATCTTTGACGTGGCTATGGAGCAGCTTAAACATAGCGAGTATGAGGCCGCTATCGACAGCTTTCGTCAAGTGCTTGAGATCATCCCAAATGATCCGGCTGCAAACTACAACCTAGGGCTGTGTTATTATACGCTCAAGCGGTACGACCGTGCTGTGCCTGCATTGAGAAATGCGATCAAGACCAAGCCTGACCTTGCCGAGGCATATCATTATCTCGGCAGCTCACTTGACCACCTCGATCATTACGTCGAGGCCATCGTCGCCTATCGCAAAGCCGTCGAATATGATCCGCAAAATGTGGACACATATTATGATATGGCAGCCGCCCACGAACGCCAAAAAAGCTATTCGGATGCAGCCTTTGCGTATCAAAAAGCCGCTGACCTCGATCCGACCAATGCCAATGCATTTCGCGGTGTCGCACGCTCTTATTACAATGACGGGATGTATTCGCAGGCGATACCGGCTTACAAACGGGCGTCGGAGGTCGATCCGGTTAACGTAACCAATTATCTCTATCTCGGCTATGCCTACGCCAAGACCAAGCAGTTTGGTCCGGCGATTGTTTCATATAACAAGGCTCTTGGTCTTGACCCAAAAAGGGTTTATGCTATAAAAGCAATTGGCGAGGCATATATTGAGCAAAACAACATGGTAATGGCTCGAAAACAATATGCTGCTTTGCTGCTGCTCGATAAATTGCTAGCGGCGAAGCTGCTTGCAAAGATCGACGCAGCCGCCAAACGCACATAATAATTATGCCAGCTACAGCAATTTGGTTTGGAAGGATATTGATCATTATAGGAGTCGCGGGTTACGCCTGGGGATTGTATGGCGGTAATGCAAGTCTGACGGCTATGATACCTGCGGCATTCGGCATAGTGTTGATGCTATTGGGCCATCTCGCTATAGCCATGGAAAGTCTGCGTAAGCATTTGATGCATGCGGCTGTTATTGTTGGTTTGATAGGATTTATCATGCCTGCCGGACGGCTAATATCTAAATTTTCTGATATCACGTTGTCGGCTGCAATTGTGTCGCAGATAGCGATGGCCGTGTTTTGCCTTATATTCGTAGTCTTAGCGGTTCGGTCGTTTATTGCAGCACGAAAGAGCGAAGCCTAAACGTGCAGAGCCGCTTCTCTTTTCAAACTTATCTCAACAAGTAATCCCTCGCCGTTGTTTCGTGCGGAGATAGTGCCTTTAT
>JAYVOS010000011.1:0-10713 GCA_043757775.1 Chloracidobacterium sp.
CGCAAAACTACTGACCGATCTGTCACACACGACTTTTTGGGATGCGTTTGCTCATCATCCTAAAAATGCTCCGGATGATCTTGCGCATTATATGCGACAGGCTTTCAGCGTCGAGCAGATAGAGATCGAGCTTGCCGAACCAAAGTCGATATTTCTAATCGCCGAGATCGACGAAAAACCCGTGGGCTACGCCAAGCTCAATCTTGATACCACCGAAGAAGACATTAGGGCGATGCGTCCGATCGAGCTCTCGCGGCTCTATTCGTATCAGGAGTATTTGGGTCTTGGTGTCGGGCAAAACCTGATGGATGCTTGTTTTGAATACGCGAAGAGTAAACAGCATGACGTGATGTGGCTCGGGGTCTGGGAATTTAATCCTCGAGCACAGCGTTTTTACGAAAAGAACGGTTTTCGAGCTGTCGGTCGTCATGTCTTCCAATTAGGTGCCGACCCGCAGACCGATCTGCTGATGCAAAAAGAAATTTAGACACGAATAATACTAATTTCACGAATGCAGATCTTGATTCGTGAAATTCGTGGCAAAAAATCTTTGATTTATTCTTATGAATAAGTTATCGTTGCATTTGTGCGACAAATAACATATCCTCCAAATCCCTACAACAAATACTCCGCCGAATATGTTGGCGAGCCTCCGCCAACAAAGCTGGAGATATTTGAGGAGACCGCGACCAAGAAAGTGATCACTAAAGCGTTTTCTTCCGACTTCGAAGGCGGCTGGCGATTTACGGTTAATTGCTATCGCGGCTGCGTCCACGGCTGCACGTATTGTTTTGCACGCCAGTATCACGAATACCTCGGTTACGGAGCCGGAACCGATTTCGAGACTAAGATCGTAGTTAAGCCAAACGCTCCGATATTGCTCAGAAATGAGCTGAAAAAGACACGTGACAAGATGCCGCATCTCGATTTTTCATTCGCGACCGACCCGTATCTGCCGCTAGAGGCGAATTATGAGCTGACGCGAAAATGCCTCGAGGTCTGCGTCGATTTTCGTGTGCCAGTCGGTGTAATTACAAAAGCGCCACTTGTGACCCGCGATATCGACATCTTGAAAAAGCTTGACCAAGTCTCAGTGTATTTTTCGCTACCATTCCTCACAAAAGAAAAGTCCAATCCGTTCGAGCCATATACGCCGGTTCCGGAGGCACGCTTTCGTGCGATGCAGCAGCTTGCCGACGCAGGCATCGCGGTCGGCATAGGCATAGCACCCGTAATTCCGGGCTATAACGAATCGGATATTCCCGGCTTGCTCGAAAGAGCCGCAGAGGCAGGAGCGACGAGAGCGTTTATGTCGATGCTGCATCTTGATACTGATTCGATAGAGAAATATTTCGTACTGAAAATGCACGAGCGTCTATCGCCCACGGCCGTGTCAAAGATCATCAACACAATAAAGCGCGAACGTGGCGGAACCTTACGCCACGCAACCTACAAAGACCGTAGCACCGGCAAGACCGAGCAATGGGAGATGACTCGCAAGTTGTTCGCTTTCCACGCCAAACGCCTCGGATTCAATCAGAGACCGGAAAACGTCGATGTGATCACCAACGATGCTGCTCCCGACCCCGTCCAGCAAAGACTTTTTTAACCCGAAGAATTTTAGCCGCAGATCAACGCGAATAACGCAGATAGGAAATATGAAATTCTGATCTGTTCTATCTGCGTTTATCTGCGGCTAATTTTCTTATTCTTCCAAATCCGCTAACCTTACACTTATGCAAAACCGTATCGAAGTTTTTCGCCAGATGCTCATCGCCGACCCTGACAACACGATGGTGATGTTTGGGCTTGCTAAAGAATATGAAAAACTCGGGCAGTACTCTGACGTGATCGAGCTGCTTGAAAATTATCTCGCCGCAGCCGACGACGAAGGCAACGCTTACGGCGTGCTTGCTAAAGCATACGACCAGTCCGACAACCACGAAAAGGCTATCGAGACCTACACCAAAGGCATCGACGTTTCAATGGCACACGGCCATCCGTCAATGGCTAATGAATATCGCATGATAATTGATCTTGATCTCGGCGATTAAAATCTTGATACCATTACGTTTCGCAGATCTACGCTCAATGTATTTTCACAAATAAAGTCAGTGCTGCGCGATCGCCGCCATATTAATATGAAAAAATTAGTTTTGATGGGTACATTTTTAGCTGTGACGGTGTTCGGCTTGTTTGGAGCCGCAAGTGCACAGCGTGATGAGGCAAAAGATACACCGAATCCAATCGATTCCGCGCTTGAAAAATGTCTTGCAGGCAAGCACGCCACTATGCCCCGTGCCGAATGCTTCTCTACGGCTGAAGAGGCTTGGGAAAAAGACGTTAAAGATATATACCCAAAGGTTCTACAAGCTCTCCCACCTAAGCTTTTGCCGTCATTCAAATCAAATCAATTGGCCTGGGAATCTTACCGAAACTCCCAAGAGCAGTTCTATGCGGCAAAAAGTGCCGGTCAAAAAGGTACAGGTTATATCGCCCCACGCATCATTCAAAATATCAACATCTGGAAGCCAAGGGCGTTGTTTCTAGAGGGCTTGTTGGAGACGTATAAGAATTAATTGAGGGTACATTGCTGTACACTCGCCTTTTTGATGCGTACGAGTTTTTCGGGCTTCTCGTCTGTGACGACAGCCTTGTTTATCAAATCGACGATCTCCATCCCGTGGGTCACGCGGCCAAAAGCGGCAAACGTGCCATCGAGGTGCGAGCCTGAGGAAACGAGAATGAAAAAGTTGGTTGTAGCCGTATTTGGCTCGTCGCTGCGTGCCATTGATACGATGCCGCGTTCATGCAGTATCTTGCTCGGCTCGTCCGGCAAAGTGCGTCTCGCTCGTCGTCCCATCTCTAATGATACCGGCCCTTGTCGAGTCCAGATATTACCGCCCTGGACGACAAATCCGGGCACCACACGACTAAAAACGGTTGTATTGAATAGTCCCGTTGCTGTCAGATTGAGAAAGCTACGGACACTTTCCGGTGCACTCTCGGGAAACATCTCCATCTCGATGTCGCCAACCTCTGTTTCGAGCTTTACACATTTCGATGCCATCGTTTTAACGTCTGCCTTGTCATAAGGCTCGACAGGCGTAGCATCGACCGGGCGTTCGTTAATCTTCTTTGGGGCAGGTGTCGGCGTCGGGGCGAGGTTGTTCGCTTGCGCAAACACCGCATACGAAAACATAGCGACACAACCCGCCGTATAAAACACATTCCTCAACATCTTATACATTTTCGGTTAATCCATTTCGAGTGTAAAGTGATAAAAGACACGAGCCACAAAATCAAATTATGAAAAAGATCCAGATATTCGTTTCCGTCCTGTTGTTTGTTTCATCGTCATATGCCCAGCGTGATCTGGGGGCTAAACCGACATTGACTGGCGGCCCGCTTCGCATCGAACAGGCCGCGATAGATGTCCAGTCGTACGACGTCTCACTCAATGTCGATCCGAAAGAAAAGTCTTTTAGCGGCACGACCATTATGACCGCCAAAATCGTCATTCCGGTAAACGAGATCCAGCTCGATCTCGATCTGCCGTATTCGATCAGTAAGTTGACGGTGGATGGTTTCGATGCCAAATATCAATTCAAAGACGGAAAGATATGGATATGGTTTCCGATGACGAAACAGGTCGGCGAGACAGTTACGACATCGATTACATACTCGGGACGTCCGCGTATTGCCCCGCGTGCTCCGTGGGTCGGCGGCTTTATCTGGGCAAAAACGCCGAGCGGGGCTGACTGGGTCTCAGTCGCTCTGCAAAACGACGGTGCCGATCTGCTGTTTCCGTGTAAGGATCATCCATCAGATAAGCCTACGACCGCAGCGATGCATATCACCGTGCCTGATCCGCTCGTTGCAGCCGGTCCCGGCAAGCTCGAAAGCGTCAAGAAAAACTCCGGCGGCACATCGACCTACAACTGGCGAATGACAAATCCCATCGGTAACTACTCAATAGTATTTAACGCAGCTCCGTATAAAACTATCGAGGACAAATACAAGTCGGTCGCCGGTGTTACATTGCCGATTGTCTTTTATGTGTTGCCTGAGGACTTTGAAAAAGGTCCTGGATTGATCGCGGAGCAGAAAAAATATCTCGCATTTTACGAGAAATATCTTGGGCCGTATCCTTTTCGCACCCAAAAGGTCGGCATCGTCCAGACGCCGCATTTAGGAATGGAACATTCGACTGCTATTGCCTACGGCAACCAATTCAAATACGACAAAGACGGCACGGACGGGTTGCTGCTCCACGAATTTGGCCACGAATACTGGGCAAATCTCGTGACCTGTACCGACTGGCGCGATTTCTGGATCCACGAGGGATTTCAGTCGTACATGGACACGCTTTATCAAGAATATCTTCACGGCAAGCAGGCATATCTCGATGGGATGAAAAAGCGTGTCAAAGGCCTACGCAATATGCAACCCGTCGCTCCGCGCGAAGAAAAATATTCGTATCAGGTCTATATGGCCGAGCCGGACTACACCAAATCCGACGGCGATATCTATGGCAAAGGTGCCCTCATCCTCCACGCTCTCCGCTACCTCATCGGCGATGAGGCATTTTTCAAAGCTCTCCACCACATGGCATATCCGACCAAACAAATGGAAACCTACACTGACGGACGCCAGGAAAGACTTGTCAATACCGACGATTTCCTAACCATCGCCGAACACGACTCCGGTATGAAACTCGACTGGTTCTTCGAGCTGTACCTCCGCCAGCCAAAACTGCCGAAATTGATCACCGCGATAACAATGAACGGGGCCGCCCCGAAATTCTTGTCATTACAATGGGAAACACCGAACAACATGCCGTTTAATATGCCGATTGATGTTGTGGTAAACGGAAAGTCCCACCGTATTGAAATGAAAGATGGAAAAGGCGGCATCGCTTTCACCGGAGAGACGCCCGTTGTCGACCCCGACGGCTGGGTTTTGAAGGCGCAGTAATCAACTTAATAAAGACCATAAGGAATTGAACAACTAATGCTCTCGGCTACAAGAAACTCTGATTCTATCAAGGTATTTGCCGCGCAAGAATCTAAGACGAACAGACCTTTTTCTTGTGCAATGTGCAATGTGCAATGACGAGGTAGTACTCAAAAAAGGCAGCGTAAGAATCCACTATTTTGCTCACAAACCGCCATTAGCTTGCGCTTATGGAAAAGGAGAATCGGACGAACACCTTAAATGCAAGCTTGAGATTTATGAAAATTTGATTAAGCAACCGAATGTAACGAAGTGCGAAATTGAACGGAATCTGCAGTCAGTTCGGCCTGATATAAGTTGCTACATTGGAAAAATTCCGGTCGCGATTGAAGTTCAAATTAGCGCGCTTGGACTGGATGAAATAATTTACCGAACCATAGAGTATAGACAAAAAGGCATCTTCGTTTTATGGTTACTTCTCTTTTCCGACAAACTTAGGGGTGAGCGATATGCACCTCGTATTTGGGAAAAATAGCTACATTCTACATACTTTGGACGTGTTTACTACTGGACCAAAGGTCTGACCGTTATCCCCGTCCATTTTGATGAGTATAATCTGTATGTTGAAACAAGCACTTGGTTTGAAACTGGCGGTATTGAAAGATCCGAAGGCGGTTACTACAAGGTGTCTAAACGATTTAGGACACCAAAGTTTGGGCCATCCGTTAATTTAGTCAGAGATTTCAAAAAAGTGGAACGGCCACCTTTGGTTACAGCTAACTATACTGTTCCGGAAAGCAATATTCTTATCGATAAACAACCAAATTGGTGTAAAAGTAAAACCCCAACTCAGTCAAGCAGATAGACTAAGAAATCATTAGATTGCAAACGACCGTCGGACATTCCCTTCAAGATAAAGTGCCGTCTGATTCTAATTGCATCTCATTGATATTAGGCATATTCTAGTTCCAATATGAGCGTAATTTTAGAAGAAGCACTTAAATTACCTGTCGCCGAGCGGCGTAAGTTGGCGGACGATCTTTACGAGAGCATCGAATCGTCGCCCGAGGCATTTCGGTTAACTCCGGAGCAGGAAGCCGAGCTTGCGCGTCGAATCGAAGACTACGAAAAAAATCCGGGTGTTGGTCGAACATGGCAAGAAATAAGGGACGCTGCATTGGCTCGATGAGATGACACATGCTTACGAGATCAGACCAGCCGCCGAGGAAGAGTTTGACGAAGCTTCAGATTGGTACAAAGACGAAGACCCGCTTGTCCGAGATCGATTTGTAATGTCGGTCGATGCAAAGATTTTGGCAATAACACAAAGACCTTTGATGTTTCAGGTTGTGGCGGGAACAAGGGTGCTTCGGGCAATTGTCGATGGTTTTCCTTTCTCAATATTCTTTGCCTTATATGGCGATCATATTGTTATCCTCTCTATCTTTCACAATAGCCGTAATCCAATGATCTGGCGCGGTCGTGATTAAAAATTGACCTTTGTTAAACCTCTACAAAATTGCCCATCAACAACCAATTTGCTATCTTAAAAAGTTACCAGTTTATTAGTAATATTTATAGATAGGAACTATTTCAATGGCGACTGGAACAAAAAAAAACGGCAAGGCACTGGCAAACGAAAGATATCACGGCCTCGATACTAAGACGCTCGTTGGGATGTACCGCACGATGTATACATCGAGGCGTGTTGACGACAAAGAGATACAGCTCAAGGGCCAGAACAAGATATTTTTTCAGATCTCCGGTGCCGGTCACGAAGCTGTTTTAACGGCAGCGTCTGTCGCACTGAAAGCCGGCTACGATTGGTTTTTCCCGTATTATCGCGACCGTGCGTTGATGCTTGGGCTTGGAATGACGCCGCAGGAAATGCTTTGGTCGGCGGTCGGAGCTGAGGTCGATCCCAATTCACACGGTCGTCAGATGCCTTCGCACTGGGGTAGTACAAAGTTGAATGTTCCTTCGCAATCGTCGTGTACAGGCTCGCAGGCTCTGCACGCGGTCGGTGCCGCCGAAGCAAGTTATAGGGCTTCGCTACTCACGACTCTAAAGGACAAGATCACCGGTTTCAAAGGCGATGAGATCGTCTATATGTCTGTCGGCGACGGCACGACAAGCGAAGGTGAATGGTGGGAAGCCTTGAATACCGCCTCAAATCTGAAACTGCCCGTGATTTTTGTCGTCGAAGACAACGGCTATGCCATCTCGACTCCGGTCGAGGTCGGCACAGCGGGCGGAGATATTTCAAAGCTGGTCGCTGGTTTTCCAGGACTTTATATACAAAAATGTGACGGCACTGATCCGCTTGATTCGTATGCGACCTTTCAGCGTGCCGTAGCATATTGCCGCGAACGCAAGGGTCCGGCGTTTGTCCACGCTAAGGTCACGCGGCCATATTCGCACTCTTTGTCTGACGACGAAAAGCTCTATCGACCTGCCGCAGAACTTGAGGCAGACGCCGCAGTAGATGCTATCAAAAAATTTGCTGAATTCCTGATGACCGAGGGAATTGCTTCATCAGAGACACTTGAGGCAATGCGAAAAGAGGTCGATGCAGAGATCACTGCAGCATCGGACATCGCGATCGAGACTCCACAGCCAGCAGGCGAAACTGCACTTCGCAATATATTTTCGCCGGACGTTGATCCGACCGATAGACAGCTTTTCGATACCGAAGACGGAGCCGAATTGAGCGGCAACGCCGGCACGATGGTCGATCTCATCAACCGCTGCATGCACGAGGAAATGGAGCGTGACGAGCGGATCGTCGTTTTTGGCGAGGACGTAGCCGATTGCTCACGTGAAAAGTATCTGGATGAGGTAAAAGGCAAGGGCGGCGTTTTCAAGGTCACGGCAAATCTGCAACGTAAATTTGGTGGGACGCGCGTTTTCAATTCGCCGCTCGCGGAGGCAAATATCATCGGCCGGGCTTATGGAATGTCGCTTCGTGGATTGAAACCGCTAGTTGAGATCCAATTTTTCGATTATATCTTCCCGGCGTTTCACCAGATCCGTAACGAGGTCGCGGTGACGCGTTGGCGTTCGGACGGCGATACGAAATGCCCGATGGTAATTCGTGTGCCGGTAGGCGGCTATCTTAAGGGCGGTGCCGTTTACCACTCGCAATCCGGCACGACGCTATTTGCTCATACCCCGGGACTGATGATCGTTTACCCTTCGACGGCGCTTGATGCCAACGGTTTGCTGCGAACCGCGATCCGCTGTGACGATCCCGTGATGTTCCTCGAACACAAGCACCTATATCGTCAGGTCTATAACAAATCGCAGTATCCGTCTAGCGATTTCCTGATCCCGTTTGGCAAGGCAAAGACCGTCCGCGAAGGCTCCGACGTGACTATTGTGACATACGGAGCATTGGTCGAGCGTTCTAATCAAGCCGCCAAACGTCTCGAACAGCAGGGCATTTCCGTCGAGCTTATCGATCTGCGAACGCTCGTGCCATACGACTGGGAAGCCATTGCCGAATCAGTCAAGAAAACTGGCCGCGTCATCGTCGCACACGAAGATCCGATCTCATACGGCTATGGAGCGGAGCTTGCGGCTCGCATTTCGAACGATCTTTTCGAGTATCTCGATGCACCTGTCCGCCGTGTCGGAGCGACTGACACGTTCGTTGGCTACGCCCCGCAGCTCGAGGATTTCATCCTACCGCAGACCGAAGATGTCGAAAAAGCTGTGCAGGAATTGATGAAATATTAACTCGGACTACGACGCAACTTTATATGGGTCGTGTCCGTATTGTATTATGTTAACGTGAAAGCTCAATATGCTCGTTCGCTCAACGAAACAGACCTTTACCCATGTAGCCACAGCACTCGCGTGCTTTTTAGCTCTGCCTGTATATGCGCAGCAAGCCGATCCTGTAGTTGTCCAACCCGGTGCACCCGGACAACCATCCCGAATATTGCCGTCATCCACGCGGGCAATGCTGCCGAATATTTCACAGAAAGATGTTGAGTTTATGCAGGGGATGATCATGCACCATTCCCAAGCGGTCGTGATGACGGCTTTGATCGGCTCCCGGACAGAGAGTAAGGATCTGCGTCTTTTGGGTGCCCGCATCAGCCATTCGCAATCAGAAGAGATTAGGTTTATGGAGCGTTGGCTTGCTGTTCATGGCGAGTCCGACGAGATGGATATGTCCGGGATGGACATGTCGAGCCATCAAATGCTCATGCCGGGGATGCTGACGAAAACGCAAATGTCCGCCCTGAAAAAGGCAAAGGGTGCCGAGTTCGATAAGCTCTTTTTGGAGGGAATGATCCAGCACCACACGGGTGCTTTGACCATGGTCAAGGAGCTTTATGATACGGCCGGAGCTGGCCAGGACGCGAATCTATTTAATTTTACGACCGATATTGACAGCGGCCAACGCGCCGAGATCAGGATCATGCAGAATATGTTAGGTAAAGATCATTAGAGGAGAAATTATGAATCGACTACACGCTTTCCGTTTATTTACAGCTTCGTTTGCTTTGTGTTTGTTTTTTGCCGCCGTGACGCTGGCGCAAAATAATCCGTTTGCTCCTCAAGCCGCACCGCCGCTTCCGGCTGGGATGACCGGCTCGGATACAAAAGATCCGCGCGCCCATCTAAAACCCGGGATGTACGATGCAGGTGAAGCCGCATCAGGCATCAAGCTTGTAAAGGCGATGAAGAAAGCTGAGCCGTTTCAACTTTCGAACGACCCCACTGACGCCAAAGTAGAAAAAGGCGCCAGCATTATCGCAGGCGACACGTCAAAGATCCCGCCGCCAAGGAAACTCGTCCTCGCCGGTCTCGCCTTTGCAAATTCGGATATAGCGTTTCAGGGCAATCGACTGTTTCAGGGTAATTTTTATGGGATGAGCATTTATGACATTACTGACCCGGCAAATGCCCTGCTATTGACAAACATCATCTGCCCGGGCGGACAGGGCGATGTGTCGGTTTACAAAAATCTCATGTTCATGTCGGTGGAAATGGCGAACGGCCGCCTCGACTGCAGCGCGGCAGGGTTTCCTATCGAGTCAACGCCGGGAGCGCACCCATCAGCGTCGAAAGACCGTTTTCGCGGCGTCCGCATATTCGACATCTCGGACATAAAAAATCCAAAACAAGTCGGGGCCGTCCAGACCTGTCGCGGATCGCATACGCACACACTGGTGCTCGATCCGAAAGATAAGAATAATGTCTATCTTTACGTCTCAGGCACCTCATTTGTCCGTCAAAACGAAGAGCTGGCCGGTTGCTCGGACGGCACGCCTGACAAAAACCCAGGCACGGCAAAGTTTCGCATTGATGTTATCAAAGTACCGGTAAAGACTCCTCAAAATGCATCGGTCGTGTCTAGTCCGCGTATCTTTATGGATTCGCGTTCGAATGAGATCGCGGGTTTGACCAACGGAGGAACCCACGGAGCTTTGGATAAACCAACCCCGACCGACCAATGTCACGACATCACTGTATATTCGGCGATCGGTCTGGCGGCAGGAGCCTGCGAGGGCAACGGTATCCTGCTTGACATTAAAGACCCTGCTAATCCAAAACGTGTGGATGCGGTCAATGATGTAAATTATTCATACTGGCACTCGGCATCGTTCTCAAATGACGGCAAAAAGGTAGTATTTACCGACGAATGGGGAGGAGGCCTCGGTGCTCGATGCCGTGAAAACGACCCGAATGTTTGGGGGGCTGATTCGATCTTTAACATTGAGAATGGCAAGCTAAAGTTTGCAA
>JAYVOS010000012.1:0-10678 GCA_043757775.1 Chloracidobacterium sp.
CGCATCCGAATCGCAGCCTTCGCCCATGTCGCAATTTAGGTCGATATTCACTTGTATTAAAAAGAATGTGCCTGAAATTTACACCCGATTCGCAAAAAACACAACTCTCGTTCAAACTCTAGTGCGAGATCTTCGGCGGCTCTGTTGTCGATGAGATGAAATGCCACTTTGTCATTTGCCCCTAGCTGAGAAAGCAGCGGCAGATCTCGCGAGATCACATGCCCGACGCGAGGATAGCCACCTGCGGTCTGATGGTCTGCCATCAACACGATTAATTGACCGTCCGGCAGCAATTGAATAGTCCCGAAACATGCGGCTGATGAGACCAATTCGAAAGGTTTTGCGAGATGTAACGACTCGGCAGAAAGTCGAAAACCCATTCGGTTGGATTTGGTTGAGATCGTGAAATTTTCACTGACGAGCAGATTGCGACTTTTTTCATTTAACTTTTCAAACTCTGCCCCGGCAATAATTCTGACCGTCGGGAATCGGCTGTATCTTGGGATCAAAGAAGCTGATATCTGAGCCGCTTCAAACACAGCAGTTTTTTTTGGCGTAATTTGAGTAGCGATACGGTCACTGGTCACAACCTTTCTTCCGTCAGATCCGCCGATCTTTGCTATGAGATTTGTGCTTGAGCTTTCTAGCCATTTATCAATTTTCAAACCACCTCGAATCGCTAGATAAGCGCGATTTCCTGAAATTTTACCTGTAAATGTGAGCGTCGAGCCTTTCTTTGCAAAAAAAGGCCGCCAGTTTTCAATCGGCATTCGGTCCAATTGCGGGGCAAAACCACCACCGCCAAGAGCAAAAATCGTATTAGACTCAAAGGTGATCTCAGGTGAAGGAAAGTGCATCTCTAGCAAAGCTTCGTTCTCGTCGTTGCCGAGCAAGATGTTGAGGAGGCGAGCCGCGATTTGATCCATCACACCATTAGGATTGATACCAAAACGCCGATATCCGTATCGCCCAAGATCTTGGATCGTCGTAAGTATGCCACTTTTTTGTATCAATAAGCTCATTTTGCTACGACAAATTTTATCTCGTCTCCGGCTTGCAGATAGCTTGGAAGTTCGGCATCAGGCGTAAACATCTCAACGTCTGTGCGTCCGATTATCTGCCAACCGCCGGGACATTCGAGCGAGTAGATGCCGGTCTGCTTTCCGGCAATGCCGACGCTGCCCTTGGGAACGAGCGTGCGTGGTGTTTCCTTACGAGGCGTCGCGATCCGCTCATTGACCTCGCCCATATATGTAAATCCCGGCAGAAATCCGAGCATATACACTCGATAGGTTTTTCCAATAAACATCGCTATGACCTCGTCCGGCGAAAGTCGGCTGTGTTTGGAGACGGTATTGAGATCAAGCGATGACTCGCCATTAAAATAAACCGGAATTTCAATCAGCCGAGAACTAGTGTTGTCCGAAATATCTAAATCATTCAATGCCGAATTGGCCAAATCTTTGACGGCGTCAAAAGCAGTTGTGAATTGCGGTAAACTCTTTCGTACTTCGATGAGATCGTAGAAAATTGTTGTCGAAGCGTAAGCGGGAACAGATTCGATGTAGCCTGAAAATTTATTTTTATCGAAATGATCCGCTAGGAGAATGGCTTTTTTGTTGATTGTGGGCGAGATCACGTTGCCGAATTCGACTGTCAGAGCCGAATCGCCGAGTGGAAATATGCGGAGACTATTGTCGCTCATCGCGGTTATCTGCTTCGCTGTTTGGGGTCGAGATATTCACGCAGGCCGTCACCGATAAAATTGAACGCGAGTACCGTCAAAGCGATGGCGAGGCCCGGAAATAATAGAATATGCGGTGATGTGCTGAAAAATTGCCGTGCCTCTTCGATCATCGTGCCCCAACTCGGCGACGGCGGCGGAATGCCTAATCCCAGGAAAGACAGCGATGCTTCTGAAAGAACCGCACCTGCCATGCCAAGCGAAGCTTGTACGATCAGCGGCTGGACGGCATTTGGCAAAATATGCGTAAACAGAATGCGCATATTGCTTGCACCCAGAGCACGAGCGGCGAGAACGTAATCATACTCGCGCACCTTTAAAACCTGCCCGCGCATTACTCGTGCGTAACCTACCCAACCGATCACGCAGAGTGCAGCTATCAGTTTGCCTTGTCCCGCACCTAGAAAGGCTACTAAAGCGATCGCAAGTAGCAATCCGGGAAATGCGAGAAAGACATTAAACATATAACCCGATAAAAATTTATCGACAAATCCGCCGTAAAAACCCGCAACCGCTCCGATGAATGTGCCGAATATAGCTGAAACAACGACCACCGTTATTCCTACCTCTAGTGAAATTCTCGCTCCAAAAACGACTCTTGAAAATACATCGCGTCCCAGCCCATCTGTACCAAACCAATGCTCAGCCGACGGAGGAATGTATCTCATCGCCAGATTTTGAGCCGTTACATCATGCGTCGCGATAAACGGCGCAAAGATCGCTGCCAGGATAAACAAGGCAGCAATTCCGAAACCGATGTAAGCTAATCTTGACATTTACGAAAGCCTAATGCGTGGATCGAGTTTGCGATAAACATAATCCGTCAGTGAATTTGCGACGATAAAAGTAATACTGATGACAAGCACACAGCCCTGGACGAGGCGATAGTCGCGCTTGCCGATGCCGTCTTCTAATAATAAAAGCCCGAGGCCCTGCCAGTTAAAGATCTTTTCGGTGATTATTGCTCCTGCGAGCAAAACACCGAGCTGCAAGCCTAAAATCGTGACGACCGGTATCAGGCCGTTCTTCAAGACGTGTTTGTAGAGCACCATTCGCTCGCTGACGCCTTTTGCACGGGCCGTGCGGACGTAGTCTTCACCTAATTCTTCGATCACGCTAGAGCGGATCATACGCGTCAGGATCGCAGAAAGTGCGGCTCCAAGCGTAACGGCAGGCAGGACGATATCTTCCGGATAAAGGCTGCCGGTCGGCGAAAACCACCCGAGCCTTACGGCGAATAAATAAACTAAAAAAGGGCCGACGACAAATGTCGGAAGCGATATGCCGAGCAGGGCAACGAACGACGCACCGTTATCTATAAGGGTATTTTTCCTCGATCCCGCCAATACGCCCAACGGCAGAGCAATTCCGATAGCAACGAGCATCGCAGCGATCGCTAACTTAATCGTGGACGGATAACGCTCAAATATCATGTCGCGGACGGGCCTGTCGGTACGAAACGAATTGCCGAGGTCGCCGTGGAGCAGGCCGATCCAATAGTCGGCGTAGCGGTTATCAGAGCCGTTCCAAACAAAGCCTTTTTCACTGCCGTACGAAAAGAAAAACGCGGGACGGTCGAGGCCGTGCTTGGTGCGAAAATTTTCGATCTGCTCCTGCGTCGCCGTTTCACCCAAAATTACAGTCGCGGGGTCGCCTGGAACGACTTCGATAAGCAGCGTGACAAGCGACACCACCGTCCAAATGACGAGCAGCATCAAGGCAAACTGTCGGGCGAAATTCAGTAATCGGTATTTCATCAAAAAATGCCGGTGAGCAGGAAAATTTTATAACTAATCGAGGTTTATCTCAAACTTTCGGATTTGGTGCCGGTATGGATCGCCGCAATTCCGCCAGTCAGATTTTGATATTTGATGTCGGTAAAGCCGGTTTGCTCCATCAATGTGACGAGGGCTTTTTGGTTGGGAAATTTCGAGACGCTGTCCGGCAGATATTCATACGCACCGCGCGAACCGCTGACCGCACCGCCGATACGCGGGAGAATATGTGCAAAATAAAAATTAAAAAGCTGGCGAAAACCGGGAAGTATAGGGCTCGAAAATTCGAGGATCGCAATGCGTCCGCCGGTTTTGATAACACGGTGAAGCTCCTTTAATCCGTGGGCAAAATTTGCCAGATTACGCAGCCCAAAAGCTATCGTCAGCGCGTCGAAACTGTCATCGCCAAACGAAAGGTTCATCGCATCACCTTCGACGTACGGAATGTTGGTATTTTCTGTCGAGTTTTTTTCTCGAGCGACGGAGAGCATCGGACGGCAAAAGTCCGTGCCAATAATGCTTGCGTTCGAGCCTCTGCTTAATTCGATCGACAGGTCGCCGGTGCCGCACGCGACATCGAGGACGATCGCTTCTTTATTGTCGAGAATTTGCTGCAGCTCGGCATGAACCTTTCGCCTCCAGCGTTTATCGATATTGAGCGACAGGACATGATTGAGCAAATCGTAGCGTCCCGCGATGCCTGAAAACATGGCCCGGACTGCGTTGGCATGTGCCGTTTCTTTTGCGTTAAGTTCGACTTGCATCAATTATTTCGCCGGTGTGGTAAGCAGAACTGAGGCCATCGAGCTTTTTTGGATCTTACCAGCATAAGCCTGAACATCGGCGAGTGTCACCTTATCAAAAGCCGCACGATCCGCTTCGACCGACAAGATCTTATAAGTATCAGCATCGAGCCAAAACCACTCCGGGCTACGTTTGGTCCATTCTCCGGCGACCGCGGATCTTGCTGCTTGAAATTCTGCATCTGTGACCGGATCGGACATTGCCTTACCTATTAGTTCATTAGCGTCGATCTTGCCGTTGCCTGTGCCGATCTCTTTTTTGTCGGCGGCAAAACCGATGACGATAATACCGGGTAATGTTCGGGCCTCATTGTGAACGAAAATATCATTCTTATGTTCCGCCGGCACTCTCGCTTTCAGCCTAGTATCCAAAATACTTGTAAACACCTGCGACGCTGCAAAATTAGCCCCGCCGCGAGATGTGCCGCGAAGGGCAAATCGGATCGCCGATACACCGGGCTTTGGCGACGAAACTGTCAGCATTCCCGCCGGAGCATCATCTGGCTGACGAAATGTTGACAGTGTCTTTTTATCTGACTTAAGCCAATTCCCAAAATATCGTCGGGCGGCTTTAAACCCAAGAGACTTGTCAAAGTTTCCTGAGATCGTTACCGTTGCGTTATCGGCGGTCAGAAAACGCTGTTTGGCGTCGATCAGATCAGGATAACCTATCCTTGCGACCGATTCAGGCGAACCCAACAGCGGTCTGCCGTAGGGGAATGTGCCTAATAATCTCTTTGCGATGGCTCGATCCACAACATAAGCCGGATCTGATTCCATCATTTTGACCTTTTCTAACAGAGCGGTTTGGAGCTTTGCGGTGGTTTCTTTATCGATCGTCGGATTTGCGACCGCCGACGCAAGCGTTTCGAGCATGGTCAGGAAATTTTCCGGTTTGGAGGTCGAACACGACGCATTGATCTGTATGTAGTCGTAGGTCGTCATTATTTCGAGTCCACCGCCGAGGTCCTCTGTAAAAAACTCACGAGCAGCTGCATTAGGGAAAATATTGTCCGAAAGCATCTGCATCACGCCTTCCTTGCCCTGCGGGTCGAAAGCTGAGCCGGAATGTATGCGTATTTTGACGCTTACCTTGTCAGCGGCAGGATCGCTCCACATTAAGAGCTTTAGGCCGTTGAGTAGCTTTTCCTGTCTCGGTGCTGTTTGCGAAGGTGCCGCCAATGCGGCGAGCGACAATAAGATCGTGATAAAGACAACTTTCTTAAATAAATTCTTATTTTTCATCGTATGAGATATTAGTGATAACTCTTAGTTGCCAAATCCTCCTCTAATGTTGTCGCACACTTAGGTAACAAAATGCCGCGTGTTGCACGAATGAAAATTTTACGAGGGTTACAGGCATCGCGTCAAACAGATAAGGCATCTATGAAAATTAGAATATCCGCATCAAGCGACAACGCGGAGATTTTGTTGAAAAATAGCTTAACTTCTGAAATAATCGCGGTATAATCATATTATTACTATGCTGCTACTGAAATAGGGCATTAGTTTTGAGAGGCTGAAAGATGGGAAAAATTGTTAAGTTTTGCACTAAGTGTGACGAAGGATTTGCTGAAAAGTTTGGATTTTGTCCTAACTGCGGTGCGTCGCTGCAAGCTTTTGAAATGAATCCGCTTGCTTCGGCATCTTCCGTCGAGGAACCTGTTGCTCCTGTCGTTGAGGCTGTGGCTCCCGTTGTCGCGGCAGTCGAACCGCCTGTTCCGGAGTTCATTGCGGCTCCTATTACCCGCGAGATTGCCGCACCTATTTTCGAAGAGCCTGCACCGCTCGTTACTGAAACGGTTACAGAGCCTGTCATCGAAGCAGCTCCGGCAGAAAATGTCGAAGAGGTTGCAGAACCCGCATTCGTCGCCGCCGAACCGGAAGTTATTGCACCAGTCGAAGAGCCCGTCGTTGAGGCGGTTGCTCCGAAAGCAGTTGCCGTAGTAGCACCAATTTTTACCCAGACAACTCCGGTCGATGCGGATCGCATCCCGACTGCATTCCAAGTGGACCCGACTAAATACAATGACGATGATGGTTTTTATGTAACCGTTATTGAAGAAAAGAATGCGAGCCAGCGTAACTTGTTGCTGCTCGGATCTTTTGTTTTTATCGTCGCGATGGCGTTTAGCTCCACAGTTTACTCGCTTTTCAACAAATCGCTCGGCGTTTACGCGATCGGCGATGATACGTCACTGGCATCTCTGATCGACGAAGTCCCGACGACGGTCGAAGAAGAAAAGCAGGTCAAGGCAGATAAAAATGCCGGCGGTGGCGGAGGCGGCGGACGCGAAGAAAAAGATCCTGCATCGCGCGGCGACCTTGCTGATCAGACACCTGATCCGATCAGACCACCGGATGTTCATATTCCGAAGCTCGATAATCCGGCCCTGGTCCTACCGCCTGCATCGACGCAGGGCAATAAAAAATTTGACAAGCTCTATGGTAAATTCGGTGACCCGAATGGGGCTGACGGTGAATCGAACGGCCCCGGAACCGGCGGCGGTATCGGCAGCGGACGTGGAACCGGTCAGGGAAGCGGTAACGGCACCGGAGCTGGTTCGGGTAACGGATCAGGTTTTGGTAACGGTGATGGAAACGGTAACGGAAATGGAACCGGAGACGGTGACGGCGGCACACCTCCGCCGCGTTCGGCAGGTGTAACACAAGCGATCAAGATCCTTTCAAAACCACGTCCTGGTTATACCGATTCGGCTCGTCAGGCAAATATTCAGGGCACCGTCATCCTTCGCGTTACGTTCCTCGGCTCCGGCCAGATCGGCAGCATCTCGCCTGTCAAAGGTCTGGGAAGCGGTTTGACCGAACAGGCAATAGCCGCAGCTCGACGCATTAGCTTTGAGCCGATGAAAGTCAACGGCGTCGGCCAAACGGTAACCAAACAGATCGAATATACGTTCTCGATCTACTAAAAATTGATCAGTTAGTAATAAAGAGGCTGTCTTAAAAGATGGCCTCTTTTCTTTTTATACGAGTTTTCTATGTTCACGACTGTTCACTTAGACTTCATAAACTGTTCAACTTGAACACGATTTGAACATAAAGGAGCTTCCCTTGCGTCCGTAGGGACGCGCGTTCACGGTGTTCATGCGTTCACGCGTGAACATGAAAAAAGACAGCATATTAATATTGATAATTTGGTTGGATCTAGATAAATACGACCGATTGCGACGAAGGTATCTCAAATCGTTTCCGGCAACGCATATTCTTGCACATCAGCATGTCGTCAACTCGCACCATATAATCACGTGATTTGGCATATTGAGCCTGCTCGTCACGATTAAGATTTCTCGGCGCCTGCTTTCGCTTGATACGTTTGAGCCAACGAACCTCGTAATCATTACGCTCACGGCAATTTGGACACGAAAAACTTGCCGTTTTGGTTTCCTGCCGCTCTTCAAAAATATCTCGTTCGTTCATAGAGTCATTTTAGCACAGGATGCTCAAGACATTTTGAGAAGGTATTCAAAGCTAAAAATACCCGTATCATGCCCATCTGAGAATTGAAAATTAAGTGCGTATCGCCCGACGATCGATATTTTTGAGAATGTCATATCGTCCGGAACGCTCGATTCGTCGAGTATCTTTGCACCGGTCCATTCGTCGCGGCAGCTTGCACACGGGCAAACTCGCCTCAGCTCGGCGGCAGAGTATGCCGTTTCTGAGTCGTCTGACCATTTGATAGACACGCGGCTATCTGATTCTTCGATTATTTGTGTTGGTTCGATCATTTTTCTCTGAGGTGTTCGTTTATCTTTTTAGGGTCAATGCCGTAATGCGTCGAGTGATAGACGGGCTTGCCGTCCTTTATTACAAAGGCCTGAGGCGATGCATGTCGTATTCCAAGCCTTTCCGCAACGGTATTTGAAACTTCACGGTCGCTCTGCACGACGATAATATTTATGTCGCCGTCGATCGCTCCGAGCTGTTCGAGAATATCGGCGCTAATGCCGCACGTGTCACTGTGTTTAAACACAAAGACAGGTTTCGTATGCGAGGTGGCGATAAGAGCGTCGAGTTTTTGGATCGAGTCGAGATCGATAAATTTTGCAGACATAAAGCTATATTTGAGGCGTATTAGCAGGGAAAACTTTGCGGAAAGCGACGACGTTGGTTGCGGTTATAATGGGTATAACTAAGTAAAGGCCAACGCAAAATGCTGCTTCGCCAGCGAGTGCCATTCCCATATTTACCGCCACAAGACCGCCGATCCCAGAGAGATTTTTCATCACCGCACGGGCACTGAGCTTTATCGATTCCATACTCGTCAACTGCCTGTCAACGATCAGTGGATAGCAAAATATCAGCAGCGAGTGAAAGCAGACCATCACAAAACCGACGATGACATCGATTACTAGCGCAACGACTGCGACGGTTAGCAACTCGTCAGTATTGGCTTTCGGGCCGCTGACAGCCGCCATGATTATCGGCAAATAAATAGTCGTAAAGATAAATACCATCCAGACGACCAGCGGGACGACCATCAGCACTGTAACCAGTAGACTCGGCTTGAAGTACTTGAATCCGACCCACAGATCATCGAGCGTAACTTTGCCGCCGTCGATCTTTTTTAGATAACAGTGAAAAATGCCGCAGACCATCGCCCCGATCAGCACATAAAACGAGACGCCGCCGATCAACGCACCGACGATCGAGATCGCAAACATCAGCCAATATTCGTCCTTTATCAGCGCCCATCCCTCTTTAACGCATTCGATAGGGTGTATTTGGCCGGTTGTGAATTCCTGATTCTGCATCTATTATTCAGCCTCGTAGATATTTTTCAAATAATCCATAACCATTCGATCGCTCGAAAATTTTGGCGTTAGGGTCGCGATCGAGTTTTTCATTCGGTGAACCCACTCAACCGGCAGGCTGGTTTCATCAACCGAATAATATGTCGGAATTATCTCATTTTCCAGCATAGAATAGAGAGACTCGGCGTCGGCCACGTCCGGCTCGTCATCGGTTCCTGCGGCTGAAAGATCGCCGATAGCAAATCCGTTTTCGCCATTGTAGCCTTCAATCCACCAGCCGTCGAGGATAGAAAAATTTAGCACGCCGTTCATCGCTGCTTTCATTCCGCTGGTGCCGCTGGCCTCCATCGGGCGTCGGGGGACATTCATCCAGACATCGACGCCTTGAATGAGATATCGGGCCACTTCCTGATCGTAATCTTCAAGAAAAACCGCTCGTTTCTGCCAGTTCGAATCTTGGTTGATGCTCATCAGCTCCTGCAAGATCGTTTTTGCTGTGCGATCCTGCGGATGGGCCTTACCGGCGAAGACAAACTGCACCGGTCGCTCGGTGTCGTCAACCATCTTAAGCAGACGCGTCAGATCGGTAAAGAGAAGATCCCAGCGTTTATACGCGGCAACGCGGCGAGCAAAACCGATCGTCAGCACGTCAGGCGAAAATAGCCGCCGCGTGTCCTCGTGCTCGTTGATAGTGTCCAGCGTACCGGTGTCTTTTGCCCGCGTGCGTTCGCGGATAAATGCGATCAGCAAATTCTTTAACGTCCGATGCGCGTTCCAAATTTCGTGATCGGGCAAAGCGTAGATTGCTGTCGCCCAAGCGTCAGGGTCACGAACGATCTCATTCCAATTATGACCTATTTGCCGCTCGTAAACCTTTTGAAAAACGGGAGCGACCCACGTCGGTGCGTGAACGCCGTTTGTCACGGACGTGATCGGAACAGCCGTTGGATCGTCAAGAGCGAGGAACATCTTGAGCCATAGCCCGCGTGAGACTTCGCCGTGTTTAGAGCTGACGCCATTGGCCGAGCGGCACATGCGGATGGCGAGCGGCGTCATGCCAAAAAACTCGGTTTCGTCGTCAAGGTCTGCTCGACCGAGAGCAAGAAATTCCGCGTTTGTCAGCTTTAGCGATGAGATGTATTCGCTGCTGAAACACTCGCCGAGGATTTGCGGATCGAACATATCGTTGCCCGCCGCGACCGGCGTATGCGTAGTGAAAACACATTGTTTTCGGACTGCTTCGGCAGCATCGGCAAAGGACGTTTCCGTATTAATGGCAAGATATTCGCGGGCAAGTTCAAGCGTCGAAAACGCAGCGTGACCTTCGTTAAGATGAAAAACGGACGGTTCGATACCGAGTTTTCGCAAAAGACGCACGCCGCCGATGCCGAGCACCTTTTCCTGCACGATCCGCGTTTCAACGTCACCCCCGTAGAGATGTCCCGTGATGAGACGGTCAACCGGGCTGTTTTCCGGCACATTGGTGTCGAGCAAATAGAGCGAAATACGCCCGACGCGGGCGAGCCACGCCTGAGCGACGACCTCACGACTGCGGATGTGAACCGAAACTGTAATTCG
>JAYVOS010000013.1:0-2876 GCA_043757775.1 Chloracidobacterium sp.
TTGTATGGAAACTCGCCGGGAAATCCTACTTCATCAATGGATTCGCTATCGGCTTTTGTATAGAGACGTTCCACCGGTTCGAGTGAGATACCTTCGAACGATGCTTTGCGTTCCGGCGTTTTTGCCAATACAGAAGCGAGAGTTTGTTCTTCCCAGCGTTCTTTTTCGGCTTGGGCGGATGTGACTGATTCTTTTACTTCGGGCGTCATATGTTATGGATGTATTAGGAAAAGTTTATCACAAATTGTCCTTTGCCGACTCGCCCATCCATGTTTGCAATCGCTCTATGTCTTTCGAAACGGTCTTCGACGCTGCAAAGAGGACCAGAGCCACAATAACGCCAAGGATCGGCACAACATACATCGCCGAATGCAGCCCGTCGCCCCGAAACGGTTCGAGAGCGGACTGTGTCAATTCCGTAATTCCTTGGGCCTGTGCCGCTCGTTTTGTAAAAAGATCGCTCAGCAGCCCCGTGCCATAAGGCCCGAAGGACGCTCCAAGTACGTACATTGCGAAAAAATATACGGCCATTGCCGTCCCGCGAGCGGCAGGTTCGGTCACATCCTGGATCGTCGAATAAACGGTCGAATAATAAAAGTAAGATAGTGCCGTCGCAGTGCCCATTAAAATGAGAAACACGGTGGTGCTGCCTTTCGGCATTTGCAACGCGAAATAAACCAGCGGCACGTAGAGCATCATCGCTGTCGCTCCTACAAGCATTCGTCCATTCTTACGACGCTTAACACTGGCGTCGCTGATCGCACCACCGATCAACAGTCCCACTCCTCCCATTGCTCCATAGACAATAGTCGAGACAAAATTTGCCTGCTGAATATCAAGCTCATGAAATCGCATCAGATAAGGCGTGATAAAGCCGGCCACGGCGTAAGCGTTGAAATTAAAAACAGCTCCCGAGACGATGATCCACAGCATCGTGGGTGTTTTGAGGATGTTGAGATATGTCGAGCCTTCCCGCTTACGGCTCCCGATGTTATGGGTTTCCGAAGCACCACGTTCGGGTTCAGAAACGAACAGCATGGCAATTGCACATAGAATGCCCGGAATCCCCGCAACAAAGAACGCGGCACGCCAACCATATTGTTTTGCAACCGAACCACTGACCGCAAAGCTCAGAGCCAATCCGACAGGGACGCCGAGCATAAAGATCGCCAGTGCCTTGGCTCGCCGGCTGGCTGGGAACAGGTCACCGATCAACGAGTTGGCGGCAGGAGCACAAGAGGCCTCGCCGACGCCGACCCCTAAACGCAGAGCGAACATCTGTCCAAAGTTTTGGACAAATCCAGTCCCAGCCGTTAGCAAACTCCACACAAAAACTCCGATGGACAAGATGCGTTTTCGTCCGTACCTATCGGCCAGGCTTCCGAGCGGTACACCGACAAATGCATACAGAAGCGTAAATGCTGTGCCCAACAGCCCTAAAGACGCGTCATCGAGAGCAAACTCTTTTCTGATCGGTTCACCAATCGCACCGAGAATTTGCCGGTCAAAGAAATTCAATGTGTTGATCGCAAAGAGCACGATCAGCGCGTACCAGACGGTTGCTTTAGATTTTGTCATTGAAATATTTTGAACAAAGAAATCTTGACAACTCTAGCCGTCATTCGGTTTCGTTTCAAGTTACAAAATTGCAAATTTCTAAACTATCCGCATACAATTACTTAATGAAGATCCATTTGGCTGGGATAATTTTATTACCTTTGTTTTGTGTCGCCTCGATAACTTCGTGTGGCGGCAGTGCCAACAAACCTGCGAATTCTCCAGCCGCCGTGAGTAAACCAGCCGAGAATTCTAACGCTGCCCGGACCAATGTCGAAGAGCTAGGTGTTATCGTAAATGTGCTATTCGTAGCTGAAGATGTCGCATGGAAAGAGGACAAGGCACAAAAAAAACTGATCGCTGTCCTGCGATTTTCGTCCGCAGATTCTGCCAAGCTGGTTGCCGAAGCTGAAAAAGTCCGTCCCGCAGCACCTGCGAATATTTCATCCGAAACATGGTTTCCTGCCGAACTTATTGCACAGGGTGAGACGAGTGGCGAGGACGATCTGAAAGGGCAGTCTTACGCCGCAAACCAGTTTTTTCAAGAGCCATATACCAACGGACGGATCGTGCGTGTAGAAGGGACTGATTACTTCGTTCTGGAACTTACCGCCAAATAATACCTCAAAGCTCTTCATAACGTTTCAGCTTGCGGTAAAGGGTCGAGAGGTCAATGCCCAATATATTTGCTGCCTTTGTCTTGTCGTCTTCGACAGAAGTAAGTATCTCAATGACATAACGCCGCTCTATTTCTTCGAGTGACGGCCTGAATTTCTCTCCGTCACTTGTCTCAAATGATGCGTCTCCTGAAATTTTCGTTGGCAGGCTGTCGTTTCCGATCATGTCGTCGCTGAGTATCACCGCACGCTCCATCACATTCTCAAGTTCACGGACATTTCCCGGCCACGCATAGTTTACCAACGCTGCCATTGCCTCTTTTGAGATCGGCTTTTTTGCGAAATGTCTGACTAGGAGCGGCAGATCCTCGCGGCGTTCACGCAGCGGCGGCACGTCGATCTCGACGACATTAAGACGGTAAAATAAATCCTCGCGAAAATTTCCTTCCGCAACTTCTGTTTCGAGGTGTTTGTTGGTCGCCGCGACGATCCGAGCATCAAACTTGATCGGTTCGGCGGAGCCGACCGGCGTTACTTCGTGTTCCTGCAAAGCTCTGAGAAGTTTAACTTGCAATGACTGCGGCATCTCACCTACTTCGTCTAGGAATATTGTCCCGCCAGATGCTGAGCGAAACAATCCTTTTTTGTCGGCGACGGCCCCTGTGAACGAGCCTTTTGTGTGACCGAAAAGCTCGCTTTCGA
>JAYVOS010000014.1:0-2859 GCA_043757775.1 Chloracidobacterium sp.
TGTGCGGGCACGCTACCGCATCGGTCAGCTCTATCTCGACCGCAAGGACCTCGCCAAAGTTAACGAGCAGCTCGACGCTCTTTTTAAGATCAACGACACCGACACCGAGGCATTGATGCTCCGCTCGCGGGCGAAATTGCAGGACAATAAGGCCGACGAGGCAGTCAAAGATCTCGAAGACATACTGAAAAAATCACCCAGCAATCGCGACGCTCTGTTCCTAATGGCACAGGCGCGGCTTGCTCTGGGGCAAAACGAACAGGCTCAAGCATTTATCGCTGACCTTGAACGCTTTCATCCGACATATCTGAAAACAGGTTTGCTGAAAATCCAGGCAGCCTTTTCAACCGGGGATTCGTTCAACGTATTGAAACTGGCTAACGAGCTTTATAACAAAGCAAGCATGGCCCAGCCTAACGGCGATAACACACCGCAGGTGCTGCAGGATCTGCGTGTTCGCGGACAGTCGTCGCGGGGTCTTGCGTATCTCGACCTCGGCAAATTGACGGAAGCGAAAGGCGACCTCTCTGAGATTGTGCGGATCAACCCGCGATCGTCATCGGCACTGGTCAATCTTGCAAAGGTTTCTGTCGCCGAACGTAACAGAGGAGCAGCTCTTGAGCTTTATGAAAAGGCTCTGGCCGTTGATGCACAGAATTTCGACGCGATCAGCGGCATCGTTAATACATCCATCCAGCTCAAGCAGACGGCAAAGGCACACGCGAGAGTTGACAGTCTTATTGCTTCGAACGCGGGCAAAGGCGACGTTATTGCCGCTCTTCATTATCTAAAAGCGGCGATATTTACTGCCGAAAAGAATGCAGGGTCTGCCGAAAAAGAATTGCTTGCTTCGATCGAGATGGATGGCGATTATCTGCCTGCATATTCGGCCTATGCCAGTCTGCTCGCGGCTCAAAATCGAGCAGATGAAGCTGTCGCTCAGTACAAAAAAGTTATCGAGAAAAAGCCTGCGGCTCAGGTTTACACGATGCTCGGCATTCTTGAGGAAGCCCGCGGCAATAGTGCCGAAGCCGAAAAAGATTACCGAAAGGCTCTCGAGATCGCTCCCGAAACCGCCATTGCAGCTAACAATCTGGCGTGGCTGATCGCGGACAATCAGGGAAATCTGGATGAGGCCCTACAGCTTGCGAACAGTGCGGTCGCGAAAAATCAGACGGTTGCGGGATTTTACGACACGCTTGGCTGGGTCTATTTCAAGAAAGGTTTAATGTCACCGGCTGTCGAGCAATTGAAAAAAGCCGTCTCGCTCGAAGAGGCTAACGCGAAAAAGTCGGGCTCGGCACCGAATCCAGATTATCGCATGAGACTCGGCATGGTTCTTGCCAAATCAGGAGCCAAAACGGCGTAAGAGGAAATTTTGATGATGATCCTGCTTATTGAAAAACTTGAGATCGCGGCGTTTAAGACGCTGCTGGTAAACATACCGGAATCAGCCGGACTACTCGCTTTTGGAACGGGATTGGTGTTGATAGCAGTTTATATTCGCAGACTGCTAGCTAAGACAAAAGTTGCGAAGACGGACGAAAAGTTAGGACAGAAGACGGGCCTGGCAGTTTAAGTCTTGGACGAGGAAAGAAAAGATGAGCGTTGAATTTAGACAAAGAACACCCGGCGAATTGCTGGGAATTGTTAAGCGACAAAAGTGGCTTATTCTGCTGCCGATGCTGACCATGACAGCGGCTATCGGCTACGTCGTTTACCGTCTGCCGAGCATTTACGAATCAACATCACTTTTGACGGTCAAACCGCCAACAATCTCGGCCAATCTCGTTCAGTCGCTCTCCACCGAGGACCTCTCGCAGCGTCTCCAGACCATAAACCAAGAGGTGCTCAGCCGCTCTTCTCTCGAGCCGATGGTGACGAAATATGATCTCTATAAGGTCGAGCGTGCGTCGGGAATGCCGATGGAACTGATCATCGACAAAATGTACAAAAAGATCGTCGTCAAGCTGGACGAAGCCGCTGATCAAAAAGTCGCAGCATTTCGCATCAGCTATCGTGATCGTGATCCGCAGTCTGCCCGAAATGTGACCGCCGAACTCGCCAGCAAGTATGTAAACGCTCAAGTTCATCAGCAAAATGAGATCGCCGAATCGACAAAAGATCTTTTTGACCGCCAACTGGCCGAGAAAAAAGCCGCCCTTGACGAGCTTGAAAAACAACGTCTGGACATTATGACGGCAAATGTGGCGACCCTGCCGGAATCGGAGCAGGGATTGGTCGGACAGCTTCAGGGCCTACGCCAGCGTGACGACACTATCACCAAGGAAAAGGAAACGCTCTTTAATGAAAAAGGCCGCTTAAGCGATGCCATTGCTTCGAATAACCGCCAAATGCGCTTGATCGAAGATTTTGGCGAAAAGGAAACGCAGGACTCAGCCCGCCAGGCTTCGCAGATCGAGGATACACCGGCGTATGGCGAGTTGATGAAGCGAAGGGCCGACCTTAATTCGCAACTCGACAACCTATTAAAGGTTTACAAAGAAAAGCACCCGGCGGTGGTCGCAAAGCAGAGCGAAATAGCCCGTGTAAATGAAGAATTTGAAAATCTTAAGAAAAGCGCCGATAAGCGAGTTCAGACAGCGACGCAATCGAGCGGACGTAAGGCCGAGCTACAGAGAAAGAACCTTGAACTTGAAAATCAGCGTGTCCAGGCGCAGATCGGACAGATCGAGCAGCAATTGGTATTAAAGGATGGCGAACGCCAGCAAAATGCTGGCCAGATCGCAGCTCTCGAAGCAAGGATCAGCACAGTTCCGACCGTCCGTGTCGCTCTCGAAGGCATTAAGGAACGCTATGCATCGGCTAAGCAGACCTACGACGAAATTTTAAAGAAAA
>JAYVOS010000015.1:0-2858 GCA_043757775.1 Chloracidobacterium sp.
GTAACGGTGGTGAGGATAATGCGGGCCGTTGGCTCAATCGTTCTAAGCCAAAAGATCCGGGCATCTTCGCCGCAGAAATTGGATTTGCCGAAACCAAAAATTATGTTTTTAAGGTCATGACAAACTACCGGGTTTATCGTGAGCTTTATGACGAAAATCTGATAAAGAAGTAAACCTACTCTTCCCAATCGCCTTGGCCTTCACGTTCGACGTGATAACCGGCGACTTCGAGATGGGTTTGCACATCACGACTGTGCTCGTTATCTTTGACCTCTAGCAGCATTTCGATTCCCACACGACCTAGTGGAGCAAGCCACATCGCTCGCCTGTGAAAAACTTCAATTACGTTGGCTCCGGTCTCTGCAACTTTGTTTAGGAGCGTGGCGAGCATTCCGGGGCGATCAAGCACGAGCAATTTAAGCATGATGTATCGTCCTTTGCGCACAAGGACCTGTTCTAACACTCTGGCGAGAAGATTGGCATCTATATTACCGCCGCATAAGACAGCACTTACTACATCATTGGATGACAATTTAACTTTGTTTGCGAGCAATGCGGCAAGCCCTGCAGCTCCGGCCCCCTCGACAACCAATCGATTATTCTGCACACAAAAGTAGATCGCGCGAGCTATCTCTTCTTCCGAAACTTCTACCACATCGTCAACAAGTGCTTGAATGATAGGAAATGTGAGTATGCCCGGACTTTTTACGGCGATCCCGTCGGCAATAGTCTGCCCCGGTTCCGCAATAACTGCGTGGCCTGCCTTTAGCGAAGGATTGACCCAAGCAACATTTGAGGACTGGACGCCGATGACCCGAACGCTCGGCTTGAGAGTTTTGACAGCAGTCGCGATACCGGAGATAAGGCCACCACCACCTATCGGGACGACAACTGTCGTAAGATCTGGTAAAGCCTCGAGCGTTTCGAGTCCGATCGTTCCTTGCCCTGCGATTATCAGTTCATCATCAAAGGCGTGGACGTATGTATAACCATGTTGCTCTTGCAACTCACGGGAATAAGCTACTGCCTCATCGAATGTCGAGCCGTGGAGAATGACCTCGCCGCCAAAATTCTTAGTAGCAATGATCTTGGTGAGAGGGGCAAATTCCGGCAACACAATCGTGGATTTTATGTTAATCAATGTTGCCGCAAGTGCGACACCTTGGGCGTGATTACCCGCAGAAGCGGCTACTACGCCACGACTTTTTTCCTCATCGGTAAGCCTCGATATTTTATTATAGGCACCACGTATCTTGAAGGAACCGCCCATTTGAAGCGATTCCGCCTTGAGATGGGCTATCGCTCCGCACTTGCTGGAAAGTTTTGCGTCCGAGATCATCGGTGTCGGAATGATGATATTTTTAAGGAGGCTCCGTGCATCTTCGATATCGGATATTGTAACTGTCATATATTGGAGTGATTATAAGATATCTGCGGCCAGCAATGCGAGTATAAAAGAGACGTTCCTTAACTGTCACACTTATTGGTGAAATGGTATATTGGCAGTTACTAGGATTCGGAGGGACAATATGGAAATTTATGGCGTCGGTGCAGTTTTTCTGGCATTTCTCGGATTTGCTCTTCTCGTCATTGCGTGGAAAACGATCAAGATCGTTCCGCAATCGAGCGTTTTGCTTATTGAGCGACTCGGGCGGTTTCATCGTGTAGCTGCCAGCGGCCTAAACATTATCGTTCCATTTTTCGAAGCGCCTCGTGCCGTCTATTGGACAAACGTCCGACCGGGCACTACTTTCATTGATTCCCGCGAACAGTTTATCGATCTGCCGCCACAATCTGTCATCTCACGCGATAACGTGATGATGGGCGTCGATTCCGTTGTTTACTGGCAGATCACTGACCCGATCAAAGCAACGTACGAGGTTAATGATCTCGTCGGATCTATCGTTCAGCTAACGTTTACCGGAATGCGTTCGGTCATTGGCAAACTTGATCTTGACCATACGCTATCGTCCCGTGACCAGATCAACAATGAATTGCGGATGATCCTCGACGAAGCTACTGACAAATGGGGCGTTAAGGTAACTCGCGTCGATATAAAAAATATCACGCCGCCCGAAGATGTCCGTATCACAATGGAAAAACAGATGACTGCCGAGCGTAACCGCCGAGCGCTCATCTTGACCGCCGAGGGAGACAAACAGGCCGCTATCACACGTGCCGAAGGTGAAAAACAAGCTGCCGTTACCCGATCTGAGGGTAACAAACAGTCAGCCATCCTCGATGCCGAAGGAGCGTCGCAGGCCAGACTCGTTAACGCAACCGCCGAAGCACAGGCAATCGCCCAGATCGCGAGTGCAATAGGAGACCGTGCTCAAACAGCACAGTATTTGATCACACAGCGTTACGTTGATTCGATGCGTGATATGGCCCGGACGCAAAACTCGAAAGTCATATTTATGCCGATGGAAACATCAGGCGTGTTGGCAAGTGTCGGTGCGTTTAAGGAAGTCTTTTCGGCAACCGGGGAAAGTCCCGACGAACTGCCAAATGCCCCACGAACTCCTCGTGAATTGGAGAAATAATATATGTTGAAAACATTTGGAATTATTCTTGTTGTTGCGGTTGCAGTGCTGGCAGGCGGAGCGTATAAGTTTGGACTTATTATGAATCCGTCACCGATCGACCCGGTCAAGGAAAAATCTGTGTTTGAATTTACGATGAAGAACATCGACGGACAGGACGTTAAATTGGATGCTTACAAGGGAAAAGTTGTAATGATCGTCAATGTCGCCAGCAAATGCGGTTACACACCCCAATATGAGGGTTTACAGGCACTTTACGACAAGAACAAAGATAAGGGATTTGTCATATTGGGTTTTCCGGCAAATAATTTCTTA
>JAYVOS010000016.1:0-2846 GCA_043757775.1 Chloracidobacterium sp.
CGATAATCACAGGTTTTTCAAGCAAGCAGGATTTCTCGGATCAAAAGGCAAGACTTATCGACGCAGCGACGCAGATGGCAGCGATGAGCGTAAATCTGTCGGCTCATTATGGATCGGCGCTTGATGATTCGATAACCGAGGCACGCGAAGAGCACCGCAAATTTACCGAATCGATCCTAGACGCACTGCCCGTTTCGCTGTATGTTGTTGATCGCGATTACCGCATTGTTACCTGGAACCGACACCGAGAGGTTGGTGTTCAGGGTATTCCGCGTGATCTTGCGATAGGGCGAGATGTGTTTGACGTGCTGGAAAAATATCCGCAGGGACGTCTGAAACAGGAATTTGAGCGAGCTTTTCGAACTGGTCGTATCGAACGTATTGAGCAGCAGACAGTTGCTGATGACGGTTCGACGCTGCACTGGATGGTCAGCAAGGTGCCGATGAAAAACGCCGATGGCGACGTAACGCATGTCATTACCGTCGGCGAAGACGTGACAGCTCGCGTCGATGCGATCCACGCGATCAACCGTGCCGAGAAATTAGCAGCCGTGGGGCGCCTTGCCGCAGGCGTTGTCCATGAGATCAATAATCCGCTGGCGACAATTGCGGCTTGCGCGGAGGCGCTGGAATCGAGGATCGACGAAGGTTCATTCGAAATGTCAGATGCAGCGGACGATCTGACCGAATATCTCGGCTTGATCAAAAGCGAGGCTTTTCGTTGTAAAGCAATAACGACGGGTCTGCTTGATTTTAGCCGCATCCGAGTTGGCGAACGTTCGGAAATAGATGTGGGGGATGTCGTCCGCTCGGCGGCAAATCTAATTTCTCATCAGAAACGCGGCAGCGGTATTATTCAGGAGATCGAGATCGATCAGGATTTGCCGTTTGTAAGTGCTGATGGCGGACAGATCCAGCAAGCGATAATCGCCCTCGCGACAAACGCCATTGACGCGATGCCTGACGGCGGTAAGCTCGCGTTTCGCACATTTCAACGCGGAAATCGCGTCGTGGTTGAACTTGCTGATACCGGTTCCGGCATCCCGCAGGAGAATATGTCCAAGATATTCGAGCCATTTTTCACGACTAAAGAGGTGGGACGCGGCACGGGCCTCGGCCTAGCCGTCTGTTACGGCATCATCTCCGAACACGGTGGCCGCCTTAGCGTCCGCTCAAACGTCGGCAAAGGCACGACGTTCTCGATCTTTTTACCCGCTACTACCTAACCCTACCAAAAACGTATGCCAAAATTACTTGTAGTCGATGACGAAAAAAACCTGCGTCTTGTCGTGCAGAAAGAAATGGCCCGCCAGGGTCACGAAGTCGAATGCGCCGCTGACGGCGAAGCCGCTTGGGAAATGCTCGAGCAGCAGGATTTTGACGTCGTCTTATGCGATATCAATATGCCGCGTCTCGACGGCCTGGGACTGCTGCGCCGGACACGCGAGCAGAGCCAAAATCCACCCGAGGTGATAATGCTGACCGGCCAGGCTACGGTCGAATCTGCCATCGAAGCGATGAAACTCGGCGCCTATGACTATCTGACCAAGCCATACCGCATCGGCGAATTATCTGCCTTGGTTACAGCCGCGGCTGAAAAACAACAGCTCAAGGTCGATAACCAACGCCTGCGGGCTCAGATCGCTCGCACGCATCAGTCTTTGCCTGAGATCGTTGCTGATTCACCGCAGATGAAAGAAGCTCTGCGACTCGTACAGCGTGTGGCTCCGTCAGATACCTCGGTTCTCATAACAGGGGAATCGGGTGTCGGTAAAGAGTTGATCGCCCAAGCTATTCATCGTCTCAGCAACCGCTGCGACAAGCCGTTTATCGATCTAAACTGTGCTGCTTTGCAAGACACTTTGCTTGAAAGCGAGCTCTTTGGCTACGAAGCTGGCGCGTTTTCCGGTGCGAGGGCACGCAAGCTGGGGCTTTTTGAGATCGCCGATGGGGGGACGCTTTTTCTGGACGAGATCATGGAGATGCCGATGCAGCTCCAGTCAAAACTGCTGCGTGCATTGGAAACCAGAACATTTTTCCGCGTCGGCGGTGTAAAAAAGGTCGAGGTCGATGTTCGACTTATAGCTGCGACAAACCGCGACAAGGACTCTGCCATTGCCGAAGGCGTTTTCCGGGCTGACCTGATGTATCGCGTCAATAGTTTTGAGATCAACGTCCCGCCGCTTCGCGAGCGTCGCGAAGACATCGAACCGCTTGCACGTTATCTGCTGCACAAACTCGCGGGCCACGACGAGCCCGAATTGTCCCCGGCTGCTATCGACGCACTGAATGCCTTTGACTGGTCGGGCAATGTCCGTCAACTCCGCAACTGTCTCGAACGCGCGATACTGCTCTCCGACAACGGAATGATCACGCCGCGCGAACTCCCGCCGGAGATAGCGTTTCGCACTGAAAAGACCAGCGTTTCGGTGAGCTATAACCCACCGCAATCCACCGGAGTTACTTCATTTCAAAACACATCGCCGTCCAACCTCCGCGATGTCGAACGTCAGCAAATAATCGGTGCACTTGAAAAAACAGGCTGGCACCGCGGCAAGACCGTAGAGCTACTGGGCATCTCGCCATCGACGCTTTATCGGCGTCTCCGCGAATACGATCTGGATGTTCGGTAAAATTATCTAACCTTTTGGCAGGAACAAAAACCTTTGCTCGGACATCGGCATTAGGAGCTCATCAAACTTAACTTTTTGCTTTTGCAGAGCTTCCCGCAAATTATTGCCGCCGAACAATAGCAGATTACGCTTTTTTGACCATTTTATAAGGCGAGGCAGTTTTTCGGTAAATTTATCGAGCGCCCGGCAGGTGATGTATTCGCAATTATAAGG
>JAYVOS010000017.1:0-2839 GCA_043757775.1 Chloracidobacterium sp.
GAATCAGGGTCGGAACCTTCCAAAATATCAATGTGAATCTTATTTTTGCCATTTCGACCAATTCTTGAACTGTCGGTGAAGGCCTCTAATATCTTAGTATTTACGTTTTCAGGAGTTGTTGGCTCGTTTATAATTTCAGTTGCATTGTTCGCTTCGGGCACATTACAGCTGAAACTCATAAGAATTAGTGAAAAGATTATGCCTTGAAAGGTTGAGAGCTTCATCACAATGCCACAATTATCGTCTAAGTCGAATATAATTTCCAAATGGAACATTTCGACGTTCTCATAATCGGTGCGGGATTGTCAGGGATCGGTGCTGGGGCGCGTCTGCGGATGGATTGTCCCGACAAGACTTTTACGATCCTTGAAAGCCGCGAAGCGATGGGGGGGACTTGGGATCTATTCCGTTATCCGGGCATCCGGTCGGACTCTGACATGTACACGCTCGGCTACCGATTTCGTGCCTGGAGCCATCCAAAGGCGATAGCCGACGGGCCTGCAATCCTTGACTATATTAAAGACACGTCCCGGGAATTCGATCTGGATAAAGATATTCGATACGGCCATTGTGTGAGGAAAGCTTCCTGGTCATCGGTCGACTCGCTCTGGACCGTCGAGGCGGAAACACGACCAGTAGAGAGTGTGTCTGCTTCAGGCGAGGATACTTCACCGCACATCAAATACCTTACCTGCAAATTCCTCTATCTCTGCACGGGTTATTACGATTATGACGCAGGCTATACACCAGAATGGCCGGATTTAGACAAATACAAGGGCACCATTGTCCATCCGCAGAAATGGCCCGAAGATCTCGAATATGCGGGAAAAAAAGTTCTCGTGATAGGTAGCGGTGCGACCGCCGTCACGCTAGTTCCGGCAATGGCGGAAAGTGCCGCTCACGTGACGATGCTCCAACGTTCGCCGACCTATGTCGTGACGATGCCGGCAAAGGACAAGATCGCAGACTTTCTAAGGGCAATGCTCCCGTCGAAAGCGGCTTACGTTATTTCCAGGTGGAAGAACATCCTCCGGGCCATGCTCTTTTACACGTTGTCACGAAAAAAGCCGTCGATGATGAAAAAAACGATCGCCAAAGGTGTGGCAAAAGAGCTAGGCGAAGAATACACAAAGAAACATTTTTCACCCGACTATAACCCTTGGGACCAGCGAGTTTGCGTGGTTCCTGATTCTGATCTTTTCAAATGTATTCGTGACGGGCGGGCGTCGGTCGTCACGGCTGAAATCGAAACTTTTACCGAGTCAGGCGTTCGCCTCACAAACGGCGAGACGCTAGACGCTGATATTATCGTGACGGCGACCGGCCTGGTTCTCAAGATAATGGCGGGGTTGCAGTTGGTCGTTGACAGCAAGGCAGTCGATCTTTCAACCGTCATGGCATACAAAGGCATGATGTATAGTGATGTCCCAAACCTCGCACAAGCATTTGGCTACACTAATGCTTCGTGGACGCTAAAATGCGACCTGACGGCCGAATACACCTGCCGGCTCCTGAAATATATGGATGTCAAGGGTTTAGCCAGCTGCACGCCGCGTGTTACCGATGCGTCGATCCTGCCGGAACCGGTTTTGGACTTTACCTCGGGCTATGTGCAGCGGGCCCTGCATGAACTACCGAGCCAGGGATCAAAAACGCCTTGGAGGCTTCATCAGAATTATGTAAAAGACCTGTCATTGCTCCGTTACGGACGACTCGATGACGGGGTTTTGGAATTTCGTTAACGATCTGAATAACATGGTGCGATTCACTAACCTCGCGGACGCAGTGTATCATTATCATTTATGTCAAAACACAACATAATCGTCACAGGCGGGGCGGGTTTTATTGGCAGTGCGGTCGTCTGGCGACTGAATCAACTTGGGCACGAAGATATTTTGATCATTGACCGGATGGACGGCAGCGAGAAATGGAAAAATCTCGCGTCGCTGAAATTTGCAGATATTATCGACGCCGATGATTTTATTGACGAGCTTGGCAGTTTCAAAGACGCTAAAAATATCTTTCATCTCGGAGCCTGTTCCTCGACGACCGAAACCGATGCGGACTATATGCTCCGCAATAATTATCAATACACTAAGGATCTCGCTGAGTTTTCGATCGCCAACAACATTCGTTTTGTCTATGCTTCGTCGGCCGCGACCTACGGCGAAGGAACATCAGGAATGGCCGACGGCACGGACAATCTGGATAAATTTCGCCCGCTAAATGTTTACGGTTATTCGAAACATCTTTTTGATCAATATGCCGCTCAACACGGTTTGTTTGACAACATTGTCGGACTCAAGTATTTCAACGTCTTCGGCCCAAACGAAGACCACAAAGGCGATATGCGGAGCCTCGTCCATAAAGCGTTTGGCGAGATCACGGCGACCGGTATGCTCGGCCTTTTCAAAAGCTACAATCCCGCATTTGCGGACGGCGAATTTGGTCGCGATTTCGTCTATGTCAAAGACGCGGTCGAAATGACGCTGTTTTTTATGGACAGCAGTATCGGCGGGCTGTTCAATGTCGGTTCCGGTCAAGTCGCGACCTGGAATGCTCTGGCAAAAGCGACATTTGCCGCTCTTGCCCGCGAGCCAAATATCCAGTATATCGATATGCCCGAGCAGCTTCGCGGCAAATATCAATACCACACCCAGGCCGATCTTACGCGAATCCGCGAAGCGGGATATACAACCGAAACTACTCCGCTCGACGCTGCGGTTACCGATTACGTGCAGAACTATCTCGTTCCTGGTAAGCACCTCGGCGACTAACCGCAAATGAGCCAGAACACCGGCGAATCTAACTGGAGCGGCACCGTACTCGTGTGGGACGA
>JAYVOS010000018.1:0-2838 GCA_043757775.1 Chloracidobacterium sp.
GAATCTGTCAACGGCTTGTCTTTCATCGACGATCTGGACGGAGCCGACGCTAAAACCGTTGCTGCTCAATACTCAGCAATGAGTGACACGGTAGCTTACGCCGAACCTAATCTACAGATAAAGCTCGACGATCCGATCCAGAAAAATGTTTTGAAAGATGGTGTGCTTTACGACACTGGAGCCGCACATCCAAACGATCCACAGTTCGGTGACCAATGGGCATTGAACAACCTCGGTCAGGATAACGGCAAGGAACGTGCGGATATCGATGCTCTGAAAGCGTGGACGAAAACAAAGGGCAGCCAAGATGTCGTCGTTGCCGTACTCGACAGCGGAGTCGATTTTACGCACGTCGATCTACGTGAAAATATGTGGATCCGGCCCGAAAGCGTCCCTGCATACGCTGATGACGAGTTGGGAACATTTAACGACATCAATGGGTTTAATGGTACGGACGAGATCGCCGACCCGATGGATGACAACGGTCATGGCACTCACTGCGCGGGCATCATCGGGGCCGAGGGCGACAACGATGAGGGCATCGCGGGTATCAACTGGCACGTTAAGATCATGCCGCTCAAGTTTCTAGGCCGCGGCGGTTCCGGCACGACCGAAGACGCCATCGAGGCGATCAACTACGCAATCGACCGCAAAAAACACGGCGTAAATATCCGCATCATCAGCGCAAGTTGGGGGTCAACGGCCAGGTCGCAAGCTCTCGAAGACACGATCCGTGCCGCCGGTGACGCAGGCATTCTGTTTGTCGCTGCTGCGGGTAACGACGGCTCTAACAATGATAACCGACCCCATTACCCTTCGAATTATGACCTGCCAAACGTAATCAGCGTTGCCGCTCTCGACCGCAACGACCAACTCGCGGGCTTTTCAAACTTTGGCGTCAAGACTGTTCATATCGCGGCTCCCGGCAAAGACATCCTCTCGACATGGCTCAACGACGGTTATCGCGAAGCATCAGGAACGTCGATGGCGACGCCGTATGTCTCGGGCATCGCCGCTCTCGCGATCGCAAACGAGCCAAACATCTCGATGGCGAAACTCCGGGCACGCCTGGTGTCGTCGGTTGATAAGATCGACGCTCTAAACGGTAAGGTCGCGAGCGGCGGCCGCATATGCGCGGCAAAAGCATTAGGCATGAGCGACTAAACCATCTGCCACATTGACTCAACGATTTGCGACAATATCGTCTGTCACGGTAGATCTAACATATTCGCACAAATAAATTTTCCTCGCCTAAAGCCATGTAAATACAAGGTTTTTTCTGTTTTTCATCTCAGATTTTAACCTTTGGCACGCACTTTGCCATTACTACAGCGAGCAATGGCCACATCATTGCCCAAGATTTATGAATAGGGAGAAAACAATGAACAAGATAAAGGGTTTTATAACAATTTCGGCATTTTCCTTACTGGTTTTATGTTTACCGGCCATTGCTTCTGCGCAGTATGGTGGAAACGGCGGTTGGAATAACGGCAATAACAATGGTGGTTATAATAACGGCAATAATAACGGCGGCTACAACAACGGCGGCTATGGTAACAACGGATACTCGAGAGACATCCGCTCGACGGTTCGCGATCTGAAAGAGAGGTCAAAGAATTTCGCAAAAATGATCGACCGCGACCGCGACAATAATAACAACGGCGGTTACAATAATGGCGGCTACAATAACGGTGGTTATAATAATGGCGGTTATAACAACGGCCAGTATGGCAATTACGGCGGCTACAATAATGGGGGCTATAACAACAACGACCAGCGTAAGTCTCTCAAAAAGATGGCTGACCGTTTCAAAGATGCTGCCGACAATCTCGAAGACAAATACGACAACGGCCGCGATATGTATAAAAGTTCGGACGAGGCACAGCGGGTTCTCAACTATGGTTCGCAGCTTGAGCAGTCGCTGAACAACTACGGTTCGAGTAGCTATCTCCGCAGCGAGTGGAGCCAGATCTCACGTGATCTTCGCATCATCTCGGACGCCTATCGTTACAACAACAATGGCCGCGGTAACGGCAACGGTCGTGGAAATAACAACGGCACCTGGAACAACGGCAACAAGCCGAGCTGGTGGCCATTCTAGGTGACCTGATTTTTCATGTCTTCTATGCCCGTGTCTGAAACGACACGGGCTTTTTTGTTATAGTCTTGAGTATGCTCGGAACGCTCTATCTCGTCGCAACTCCCATCGGAAATCTGCAGGATGTGACGCACCGCGCGCTCGAGACGCTCCGCACCGTCGATATAATTGCTTGCGAAGACACGCGGCACACGCGCAAGCTACTCAATCATTTTCGCATCTCAAACCGCCTCATCAGCTATCACGAGCACAACGAACAGGAGCGTGCCGAAGAATTTGTTGACCGCCTGATCCGTGGCGAATCCATAGCGATAGTCTCTGACGCCGGAACACCGGGAATTTGTGATCCGGCGTTTCGTATCATCCAACGTGCGATCGACATCGGTGCTAAGGTTGTGCCAATTCCCGGAGCAGTGGCGTTCGTTAATGCAATCATTGCCTCAGGTCTCGCGACTGACTCGATGTTTTTTGGCGGATTTCTCCCATCCAAAAAAAGCGAGCGGCGAAAGCGGCTTGAGGAGATAAAGAATATTCCCGCAACGCTCGTACTTTACGAAACTCCTCATCGTCTGGGCAAATCGCTGATAGATTGTCATGAGGTTTTAGGTGACCGCCTAGCCGCAGTCGCGAGGGAATTGACAAAGCTGCACGAAGAGACTGTTCGCGGCAGTCTGAGCGAGTTAGTTGAAAGGTTTAAATCTCCGACAAAAGGCGAGATTGTGCTGGTCATCGACCGTGCT
>JAYVOS010000019.1:0-2828 GCA_043757775.1 Chloracidobacterium sp.
ACGTGAGCCAACACGCAAAAATTAAACTGATAATTGATAGAGACTGCCTAGCTGCAAGCCGCATTATTTAGGATTTGCTCGTGATCCGGCCGGACTGAATGAGGCGTGCTCGCACGCGCTCTTGCCATTTTCTACGCGGGCGATCGTCGTCTTCGAAGCGTTCGAGAAGCTCGTTCATCGATTCGCCGCCCGCAAGCCGAGTTTTCAAATAGAGCAACGCCATTATTATACCCGAAAACGACAAGACAAGTATCTGCATCGGCAGCAGCAGAATTTGGATAAGCGAATTTAGGACCGTGTGTTTTACGCGGGTCTGCATATCCATCGGCGGACGCGGCGTTTTGTTATCACCGATATTAAAATTAAACCAGCCGCTATTTTGTTCCTCTTCGGGGGTTACCTCGCCCTTTCGACCCGTCGCATGATCTGCCGCATCTGTTGTATCAGAAGCATCATCCGGTTTCGGTGTTGCGTCGTCACCAGTCTTTGTCGCCGTAGTTTCGATCGCAGGTTTAGCGTTCGGGTCAAATGCCTTTGCAGACACATTAACTACATATGAGATCGATCCAGCGAGAATTGTCGGGATCAAAAACATAATTCCGACAGCTCCTAAGGCTGTCATAACAGAGCGTTTGACGAGGGTTCTTGACCGTCGCAGAGCCTCGCGAATACCGACGTTTTCCATTAATACGACTGGCGGCACTAATATCCAGGAGACATGGGCCGCAAAAAATCCGACGACCGCGCATAATGTCGCGACGATCCCGCCTGAGATAAGTATGGCGGCACCCGAACCGGTTAATGGATAAAGTATTCCCAATAAAATAGCTCCGGCGGCAAACCCGGCTATCGCAGCGACGATAGCCACGATAAACGGCAAGATCGCAGTCAAAAGACCTGTTCCGGCAATTCGTTTCCACTTACGGCGAGCCTCTTTCAGTGCGGGCCGCAGACGAACTGGACGTAGCGGTACCGAGAGATATTGAGTCACGACCCACGCGATAGTTGCGAATATCAAATTCGTACAAAACGCCGTCGTGATCGTGTACAAAAAACTGACGATGCCGATCATCGCCCTGCCCGACTGCTCAGGGATCATATCGCTGACCCTAAGAAATGCTAGCCCGAGTAATACAAGTGTCAGCACCATCATCGGGATCGAGAAAAGCCCGCTGATCATCAGAAATTTAGTAAGGTGCTCGCTGTAAATGACCATCGCCCGACGTAACAGGCCGAAAATCCCCTCCGATCGCGAACGCATCTCACTCGCAAATGCCTCGGCTGTCTGCGGCCTGCACTCGGGATCTTTGCTAAGAGCCGAGTGGATCGAACGCCTCATCTTGCGGCGGACCTTTTTCGCCTTGAGCGGAGCTGGCTCGATATTTTTGTGAGACTCCATCACGTCCTTAAAATCGCCTTCGAATGGGGTCCGCCCGCCCAGCATCTGATACGCAATCACGCCGAGACTGTAAATATCCGAACGCGGATCGAGATGTTCGCCGCGGCATTGCTCTGGCGACATATAAAGAGGAGTGCCCAAAACAGCACCGACACGCGTCAACTCAGCCGAATTTTTTGAATCAGAAAGCGAGCGTCCGGTCGTTCGCTGCTCCGTCCCGCCATGGCCATCGATCACCTTTGTCCCGATCGTGTCTTGGTAGTCGCCTGAAACATCACCGTCGTCGAGTATCGCCGTCGCACCTTCGCTCGCGATCGGGTCGAGACTGATAATTCCGGCTTTTGACACACCCGTGCTGGCAATAGTCGCTGCTTCGGCAACCTGCGTCGGGACGTGACCAGCGACCTGCGTGCCTTCGTTTTCGACGCCGGCAAATGTTGATTTTGACTCAGAATGATATGTCGGCGTCGCACTCAAATAAGCAGCGGCCTGCTCGCTCAACGCCCCTTGGTCGTCATGCTCCTCGAGCTTGGCGATACCAAAATCGAGCACCTTGACGGTGTAGCCGCCGCGCAAGTTTGGTTCGAGCCAGATGTTGTCGGGTTTGAGATCGCGGTGGATAATACCCTGCTGGTGAGCCTCGTGAACTGCCGAACAGACCTGCTCAAGAATATCGAGCGTCCACGCGACGGGCAAGTTCTTTTCTTCCTCGAGTATCTCGCCGAGCGTGCAGCCATCGAGGTATTCCATCACGAGATATGCAACCTGTCCTTCTTTAGAATCGGCAAAACCAAAATCTGTCACATCAACGACATTTGGGTGACGCAAACGGCCGGCGGCGCGGGCCTCACGACGAAAACGCTCGACAAATTCGCCCCGCTTCATAAACTGCGGTGCGATGATCTTGACAGCCACCGGACGCTCAGTGCCGAGATGTGTCGCCAGATACACCGTTCCCATTCCACCGCGTCCCAATTCGCGCGTCATGTGGTATTTCCCGTCAAACGTCTGGCCTAAATAATCGAGTTGATCCATTTCCTTTAACTGCAAACTCTAACCGCTTTCGCCGTATATATGCAAGTATTTACGTTCGGTTGTACTCATAAGTTTTAGGTTTTAGCGACAGGGTTTATGAATAAACCGTCCAGATAAAAACACAGATGGACTGGGATCGAAATGTCTTCCCTTTCAGCCATATCCCCATTTCATTTGATCTGCTATGAGTGTCCACGATAAATATGTTTTCCCCAGGTTCTGGACATTGCAATTTTGAAAGAGGTATTTTACACTAATCCCATTTCCACATTGTGAACATCTGATGGTATTTCTTTCTAAGACAGATGAGAAGTAAAACAAATTTGTTTTACTGGTGCAACAGTGTTGCACATCTCTATCTTATTGTGTAAGCTATATTTTATATGAAAAAGCT
>JAYVOS010000020.1:0-10479 GCA_043757775.1 Chloracidobacterium sp.
TTTTCGGCGGCATAGCACCATCTAACTGGACCGACAACAACGCCCTCGCCTGTCAAATGTCGCCAAACAAGGATGTCCAACGAACACTATTCCAGCGTAAGGGCTACGCAAAAGAGAACGCTGTGGTCCTAAACGACACCTTTACCCAATATAGCTCAACAAACGGCGAGGTAGTTGTTGTTCTGTTTCGGGTCAGGAACACGACGGCGGCGCCGATCAATTGGGGGCTTTCGTATTATTACACTGCATACTCGGCGTGGGGCGAGACGGCGAGTGCCACTGTAAACGGCGCATGCACATGGTCGAGCGGTACGACCGGCCAAGTCGCCACAACATTTGCGATCCCGCCGGGACAAACAAGCAGTGTCATACTTGCTGTGCCATCAGGACAACCATACACCAACGTCGGCGGAGGAGTTTATCCGCGCGCGACGCAGCTTGCGTTCTACAACAATTCTCTGGTACTACCCGCTGGCCTCGAATATGTTGACGACCTCGACACTGCGACGGGAGGCTGGAGTAATTAACTCAACAAACAACGTAAAACTGACGGGCCGAAATCAAACAGTTCCTAGAGGTGAAGATAATGAAAAAAATAGATTTGTACGGTTGTTTATTTATTTTAGCGGCATTTGCTGCGTCGATCTCCGCACAATCGGGCGGGACGTTTACTATCACGCAATCGGTTATTGCCAACGGCGGCGGGACGTCGGGCGGCGGCACGTTTACGGTCACCGGAACTGCCGGCCAGTCGCTCGCCGGTACATTGAGCAGTGGCGCTCCGTTTTACGTGCGAGGCGGTTTCTGGCAGAATGCGTCCTCATCAAATGTCTCAGTGTCGGGACGCGTAACGACATCTGGCGGGCGGGGTGTGCGAAATGCGACCGTCAATATGACAGATCCGCAAAACGTGACGCGGCAGGTTCTGACGGGACCGCTGGGAAATTACCGGTTGGATAACGTTGTGCCGGGCCAAACTTACACGATCACAGTAAATTCGCGGCGTTTTCAGTTCACCATGCAGATGGTCACCGTGAATGACTATCTGACCGGTGTAAATTTTGTCTCGTCACCGTAGAAATGAAGTTACGAATTACGAATTGGAGGAAAGACGATATTTTGCCTCGAATAGCACGGATATCATGAATAGCACGAATTAGAGAAATTCTTATTCGTGACATTCGTAGCTAATAAGTATGAGCCTAATTGACGGACGATGTTGCGAGGACGTGGGATTCGTCTAGTTCGACGATGAAGGCGTCGTCGGAAGAGAGTGGATAGTGGATAGTGGATAGTGGAGAGTTAAGGTCTTGATCCTGAGAATTTGAGGCAAGGGTCTTGCCGGCGACGTTTGTGATGGTTGCGAGGCGTTTGCGGTTTGTTTTACGGATATACATCGCTTTGTCGGCGGCTACGATCATCTGGTCAAATGTCTCACCTTTTTTCGGATAGCCGGAGGCTCCGAGACTGACGCCGACCGACGCTGAGCGTTTATCGTCGATATACAGTGCGAACTCGGTAACGGCACGCTCGATGCGGTCGCAGAGCTCGATGACATCGTTAGCATCGGCGTCAGGCACGAGAGCGACAAATTCGTCTCCGCCGTAGCGTGCGAGAAAATCATAATCGCGCAGCTGACCGAGTATGACCTGGCCGACCTCTTTTAGTATCTGATCGCCTACCTTATGGCCGAATGTATCGTTTACGGCCTTAAACCCATCGAGATCGAGCATCAACAATTGGAAATTGGTTCCGCCGCGGCTGGCACGTCCAACCTCGCGTTCGAACTGTATCTGCAGACTGCGTGCGTTTGGCAAACCGGTCATCGGATCGGTCAGGGAGTGTGTTTTGGCTTCGTCGTGCTCGAGCGATTTGCCGATCGCGTCGGCGGCGATACGGGTGATCGTTTCGAGCAGGCGGATGTGCTCTTCGCCGTATGAATCGAGGCTACTCGAATAAATGGTCACGGCACCGAGCAATTCGCCGTCAGCTACCAGCGGGAGCGATGCCATCGTTTGATAGAGTCCGGTCAGCTCGGCTTGTGAGTATGCAAAATCGAGATCCGGGTCGGCGTTCAGGACGGGTTCACCAGACTTGAGTGCAAATCCGGTCGCTCCCTGGCCGACCTTGACAGCGCGCATAGAGAGTATATCGGCATTTTCGCCTTGGACGTGGGCGGCGCTCGCAAAACCAGTGATGTCGTCCATCAGATAGAGGGCGCAAGTATCATAGGGGACAAATTCACCGACCTTTTTTGCAAAAAGCTCGAGCGTGGCATGGAGCGAGGCCGATGCGCTAAACTCGCGTGCGAGTTCGTAGAGGCTAAAGACCTCGCGGTTAGCTAATTTGATCTGCTCGACATAGCCGTGGACTTTGCCCGGAGCGGTTGAAGATTCCGTCGCAGCAGGGTCGGCGTATGCGAGCCCGTGAGCTTTGATATCGTCTTCGAGAGCGGTCAACTGACACAGGAGGATCTGAACGATCGCCGGGTCAAACCGAGTTCCCGAGCCATCGAGGATGATCTGCCGCGCTTCTTCGCGGGCGATAGGTGGGCGATACGGCCGTGCTCCACGCAACGTGTCGTAGGCATCAGCCACGCATAAAATACGTGCTGTCAGCGGGATGTCATTGCCCTGCAGGCCTTCGGGATAGCCGCGCCCGTCCCAGTTTTCGTGGTGATACTTGACCGTCGGGACGACAGGATAATCAAAGCCCACTTTTTCCAGTATCGACGCTCCAACCATCGGGTGGATCTTAGTCTTTTCGATCTCGGCGGCGGTAAGCTTGCCGGGTTTATTGAGAATATGATCGGGGACAGCGAGCTTGCCGATGTCGTGTAACAATGCTCCGGTGCGGAGGGCGTCGATGTCAGAATCGGGTAGATTCATCAACTTGCCGATACCGACGGCGTAGATCTGTGTGCGGCGAACGTGACCCAAACCGACCTGGTCGCGTGCGTCTATAGCGGTAGCGAGGGCTTCGATAGTAGCTAGGTGAACGCGGCTAAATTCGATGATCTGTTTAGTCTTTTGCGTAATGCTCGTGACGTAAAACCAGTAACCTCCGACTGCAAACATAATAAGCAGCCCGATCGGGATGAGGCTCGACGGCGTGAGGTCGATCACGTGCGCCGAGACCAAATAAACGACAGTAACCGCGATCAAAAGCAAGACGCCGGTGACCCATTTTTTAGCTGTTGTAATTTTTTGTAGTGGAGAACTATTCATTTGAAAAAGCCGGCACGCTTTCTACGGTTCGAATGGTGACGCGTTAAGTTGAAAGAACCACATACGGTTCGATCTCGGTATTAATATATACAAATGCTGTGCCAAAGATCTGGGCGTGACAAGGTGTAGAAGTTACAGGTGTTTAGTGAGTATGGGGAGTTTGCGGATAAAAAAGTTAGGTCAGAAAGACAGGTCAAATTGAATAAAATCGGTCATAGTGACCGAAGGCAAGCTCGACGATCAATAATGATGATCGTCATAATCGACGCTCTGAAAATCGTCATCGTCAGAGTTGCCGCCATCCGGCTCCTCATATGGGTCGAGTTCGAAAGGGTCCAAACCTACCACTACGAGTTTTGACGAACACTCGTCACAAGTGACGCTATCGCCCTGTTCGGAATCGGCATCTAGGTAAACTTCTTCGCTACATTCCGGGCAAATTGATGTCGGCATTTCTACTGTCTCTCCGGCAAAGGAATAAGGGTTATTTGTATTTCACCCAAACAAGAGGTGAAAATAGACCCAATGTTGAATCTAACTTGAATCGCAACATTTTAGCAAGACTAAATTTCAAAATGGAGTCTCCATTTAACATCGCAACCGATAAAGAATTTGATGTGGTCGGTTTTGGCACAAACGCTGTGGATTATCTGATCAGAGTGGCTGAGTATCCGGCGTTTAATTCCAAGGTCGAGCTTGATAGCTATTTACAGGCTGCTGGCGGTGAGATCGCTTCGACGATGGTCGGGCTGCGGCGTTTGGGGCTAAAGACGGCTTATGCGGGTCGGTTTGGCGGCGATCACGAGGGCGATATTGGGTTACAGTCGTTAATTGACGAGGGCGTTGACACCTCGCTAGCAGAACGCATTCCAGATGCAAAAACGCAGGTTGCGTTCATTACCATCGACCGCCAAAGCGGCGAACGAACAATACTCTGGCAACGTGATGGGTTGCTCGCTTACGACGAAAAAGATGCCCCGGTCGATGCCGCCGCCCGGTGTCGGGTGCTGCATATGACGCCGCATGACACGCTGGCGTGTATTCGTACGGCAAACGAGGCACGGGTTGCGGGCTCGATAGTTTCGGTAGATATTGACAATGTTTTTGATGGTATCGAGGAAGTGCTGCCGCTCGTAGATATTTGCCTAGCGTCCGCAGAGTTTCCCGAAAAGCTGCTCGGTATTACGGACCGGAAACGAGCTTTGCAAGATATCAGTTCACGGTTTGGTTGTAAGGTTATAGGATTGACACTCGGTGATGCGGGTTCATTAATTCTCTGCGGCGATCAGTTTATTGAGACGCCTGCGTTTGCGGTTCCCGGCGGCTGTGTTGATACGACCGGAGCGGGCGACGCTTTTCGCACAGGATTTCTCTACGGTATGCTGACACGCGAATCGGTCGAACAGAGCTGCAGGATCGCAAACGCCGTTGCCGCACTGAAATGTCGCGGTCTCGGGGCTCGAAGTTCGCTTCCCGACCAAACAGAATTACAAACAATGTTAAAAAATATATAGACACTTACAACACTTCTGTATTACTATCTTAAATGTGGCCTCCCGCCCACTGCACTCATTGCTCTAACGATACCCACAACTTTTCATAGTTAATCGACATTCCGTTCTTTCTATATGGACTCGAAGATAGGCCTGATTATTCAATTGGCGGGAGTTTCGCTAATAACGCTATTGACGCTGTTTCTGCGGCGCTCGATAAACGTTATTGCACTCAAGCATTGGACGAACGCATGGCTCTTTCTCTCGTTTGCATTGTTTTGCCTCAGGCTTGCATTTAGTTACGAAGACTACTCGACTCAGCTTTTTAGTTTTTATTTTTTGACTGAGTATGTTTTTGGGTTTTTGCTGATCGCTGGCTGCCGGAGCCTAGCCAGTAACAGCGATATGAAGGTGCGGCAAGAGCTTTTTGTTTTGCCGTTCATCCTGGTTGCATTTGGATTGCCGTTTCTTGGTGATGATTTTAATCTCGTATTAAACGTCCATTCGCTGATCCTTTCAGGATTTTTTGCCATTGCCAGTCTTGCCTTATGGCGGTCAAATATACGCACATTTGGCTGGAAAGTGATGCAGGTGGCATTAGTATTGTTGGTATTGGATTTCGTTCAGTATTTCGCAATATTTACGGCCCGCGAGTATCTCGTGATCGAATTTGATTATCTGCAATACAACTCGGTGATCGATCTCGTGCTGCAGATATTGCTCGGTTTTGGTATGGTCATCGTTTTGCTGGAACAGGTTTTAACTGATGCCAAATTCGCTAATGAAAAACTGAAAAAAGCACACGAAAAGCTAGAGGAATTGGCACACATTGATCCGTTGACGACAGCTCTTAACCGTCATGCTTTCCACGGTTATGTGAAACGAAATGGAGATGCTGGCCAAACCGTTTCAGGATGCCTGGGGTTTTTCGATGTTGATAATCTCAAGTCGATCAATGACGTTTACGGCCATGATGTCGGCGATATTGTAATTAGGACCGTTGTGCGTGCAATACGAGATGTCATTAGGGCCGAAGATCTTATCTTTCGCTGGGGCGGCGACGAGTTTTTTGTGATAATGATCGGGCTAGATTCGGTGACGGCTACAGACCGGATGAAGAGATTAGAGAAACTATTGGCAGATGTTCGCATCGAGGGACTGAACCATACAGTCGAGATCGGCGTATCTCACGCATTTGAGGATTTTGAAAATCTTAATTTTCTTGAAAGCACGATCAAAGCTGCCGATGCCGGCATGTATCGCCAAAAGCAGATAAGGAAAGGGCGTGCAGTGGATAGCCAGCATGTTTTGCAGACACGCTAACCATTGTTATAGAAATAAAAAAATGACGGCCGTTGGCAGCGATGCTCCGGCCGCTTTATTTTTTATAAAGTTACAATTTGTCGCTAAAAAATCCGGTGACCAATGCCCAAGCGTCTTTTGCAGCCGAGGCATCGTAAACTTCGGGACGGGTGTCGTTAAAAAATGCGTGGTCCGCCTCGTATTTGACCGAAGTGATAGGCAACTCGAATCGCGCCGCCGCATCTTCTAGTTGGGCGACTTTTGCAGTATCGATCCAAGCGTCACGCGTGCCTGAGATAAATATCGTCGGTGTCTTAAGATGCTGTAAAACCTCTTCTTCGGGGATGTCGCCGTAGAAAGGTGCGGCAGCGCTAAGACCCTCGAGCACACAGGCCGCACGCAGTGAATACGTCCCGCCCATGCAAAACCCTGTTATGCCAAAGTGCGAAATGCCGTAAGCGATAGCGGCGGTGTTGATCGCATTTTTGATCGTGTCAATTCCGTCGTCCATTGCAAGAGCCTGCATCATCTGACCGGCCTCGCCGGGATCTTGTGCAACTTTGCCCCGATAAAGATCTGGAGCGATGGTAATAAATCCCTCGTCCGCGTAACGGTTCGCGATGTCTTTGATATGATCGTTAAGTCCCCACCATTCCTGGATGACTAGGACCGCTTTTTGGGCACCGCCGTCAGGCATCGCGACGTAAGCGGTCGTCGGCCCGTTTGCTGTATCGAATGAAAGCGTTTCGTTTTGCATAAATACTGATCCTCCAAAAGTCCAAGTATAAACGATACGTCAACACATAAAAAAGAGGCTCCGAAAAGCCTCTTTTTTATGTCGATCTAAAAACGTTCAGGCTGCCGGAGCATCCTTCGTTTTCTTATCGTGATTACAGCAAGAGCAGTCGCAGCTTTTTGCATCGCCGTCGCTCGCGTTTGTTTTCTTAGCCGCCGCGTCCTTATTTTTCATCGGGCACGAATCGCCTTTGCAACAGTCGTAGTTGTCACAACACGAAGCGGCCGCAGTGCCGGACGAATCTTTCATCTTCATCGGGCAAGAATCGTGGTTCATCCCAGTTTTGGTGTCACTGTGCATCTTCATCGGACACGAATCGCTGTCTCCTTTCGGACAACACGAAGCCGAGCCGACCTTGCTACTGGACGTATTGGTGTAGGCAAATGCCGCAACGCCAATGCTCAGAGCAAGGATGGCGGATAATGCTAATAATATTTTCTTTTTCATTTTATTTACCTCGTAATATAGAGATCATTCCTAATAACGGTCCGGATCTTGAACATCCGGCATTGATTTAACGTCATGAGGTATCTCTAATTCCGAAACACACAATTCTGAATATAGATCTTAGCCGCTAATTTTGCAGGTTGCTGAAATGTCTGCGAAACAAATGCCGCTACGGTTATCGTTGGCGGATCGAACAAAATTGCGGCCACCTTTGCTGTCGGAGCCATTTGTTCTTGTGCCGGTTCGACCTTACGTGTCTTGTCAAAAACCGCAGGTAGAAACGCACAGCAATCGACACACGCAGGCACTGTGCTTTCGACAAAATCAGCTTTCGAATTTTGCTGTTTGGCCTTGTCACAATTAGACGACATCTTTGCCATCGGGCAATGATCGGAATCAACGGCAGCAGCAGCGGTTCCCTGACAGCAAAACAGAAATACAACGCCGCTAAGCCACACGGACATAAAGCCCGCCAGCGAAATGCGTATGTACTTTTTAATGCTGTTACTGATCATCATCATTAAATTAAAATACTACTACTAATAATACTTTGCGGCAATCAATTTATTTCGTCAATGACAATCGTCGCACGCTTTACCGCGTAGGGCATCAACGCCCTCTTTGGCAATGATCGGCAGCATTATCAGACCGGCGACCGGGTCGGCCCACCACCAACCGAAGATCGCATTGAGAATGAGTCCGACGAGAAGTATGGCGGAAAGATAAGCACAAAGATCAGATTGCCGGGCATCCGCCTCAAGCGCATGGCTATGAATATTTTTTGCAACTCGCCTTTTCGCACGGGCAAGCAAAGGCATGACGACCAGCGAAAGCGAGGCGATGCCTATGCCTATGTATGAGACCGCCGGCGGTTCGCGCGATATAAGAGATTTAACTGCTTCGTAGGCGATGTATCCCGCGAGAGCGATAAAGCTGACGCCGACGAGTTTTAATGCGAGACGTTCGCGGCTCTCACCGTTGTCGCCTTCGCGCAGCCGCCACAACAAAACTCCGCCAGACATACATTCGATCACTGAATCTATGCCAAAACCGACAAGCGATATACTCCCGGCAATGATGCCGGAACCAATAGCGATGACGGCTTCGAGTAAATTCCACGCAAGCGTAAAATATTCTAAAAGCCGCCCTCGCCGCACGTTATCTGCACGGTTAACATCAGCATCGTGAATAACTGCACTCATGCTGTAATTTTACCACCATTGCAATGATCCCTCGCTTATCACCCTATCAGAAAAATCTGACCGTGTAGCTAAGCCTCACACCGCGTCCGATCTCAGGAGAAATATCCTTAATGAACGAGATGTGGTTGTAATACAGCTTGTTGTTAAGGTTATATGCGTTGATCGAAAAGACATGAGCGGCGTGTTTTGTCGGGATGATGTATGACGCGGCAACATTTACCGTGCCGTATCCGGCGGTCGGAGTTTCGTTGGTAAATACACGGTCCTGACGCCCGACTGCTACAAACTCCGGCCGCACGCTTAGATTCTGATAGTGGAGATCTAACCCGATGTGACCCCGAAGCGGTGCTATACGCGGCAGCGGTTGTCCCGTTTTTAGCTGGGCGTTGACGTAATCGACGCCGGAAATGACGTTGACATATTTGTTAGCCGTTACGTCGAGACTTAGTTCGGTGCCGGTAAAGCGGCTGTCGCCTTGTAGATACCTGGCGATCTCGAGGCCACTGGCGGGATCGAACGTGTTTGTCGGTGCGAGAAAAACAAAGTTCTTAAAGGCGTAGTAATAATAATTAGCTTCGGCCTTAAATCTGCTGTTTTGATGCCGGATCGAAAGGTCGATGCCGTTGCTTATCTCAGGTTTCAGATTTTGGTTGCCAACCTCATACGATAGTGAACCGTCGTGCGGGCCATTATTGTAGAGCTCTTCTAATGCTGCTGCACGGTAGCCGTGTGAATAATTGGCTACAAATAAACCGTCTTTCCAAGTTTTGAATTTGGCTCCTGCAGCCGCAGAGACACCGGTAAATGAGCGGTTGAGATAAACAGGATTTTGCGGGTCGTAACGATTATTTTCGATTCGCCCGCCAAATTGGAACGTCACACGCTCATAATTTATCTCCTCAAGACCAAAAACTGAAAAGGCGTTTTGCTTGACCGGATCTTTGATCAAAATCTCGCTTCCGACGGTCGAAAATGTTCGGCCGTAGCCCTCTAGTCCGAAACGCCCTGTCAGCTTGCCCATCTTTTTCTGCTCAAACATTCCGCGAAACGAATTGACCTTGTTTCTAAATGTCGTGCCGACAACTCCGTCAGCGAGTTCCTGGTGGCGGTAGTTGCTGAGATCGATGGTGAATTTAATACTGTTGACGAACCAATCGGCGTCATTGTAACCAAAGTTAAATTTCGCATCGCCCCGCCAGACGCGAAGTGAACGCAGCTCCGGCGCCGGGTCATTAAAATCGAGCGGTATGCCGTAATTACTCTTGTAGTAGCTGTAGTTGCCGTTAAAGAACGCTTTTTTGGCAAAATAACCAAAGCCGATCGCACCGGTCGTGTTGCGGGTAAACGTGTTGGTGACTTTGCCAAAATTACCGCCGGCTTTGTAGTCGCCGGTTCGCTGGTCGCCGGCATTTGCCCAAAACATCCAACTGTCTCTGCCGTATTCGACGCCGCCATTTGCGGCTTTTTGACTGTTGTTATTCCCGCCGATGCCTGAAAAATATCCTCGCAGACCCGGGTGTGCACCTTCGTCGTGCCCGCTAATAGCATTGACCACACCGCCGATGGCGTTACTGCCATAGAGCAGCGTTCCGGGGCCCTTGACGACCTCGATGCGTTCGACCGAGAGTGTGTCGATCGGCTCCGAGTGGTCTCCGGATTGAGACGCGAGTGAGCCGACCCCGATGCCGTCGTTTGCTACCTTGACGCGGTCGCCGTCAAATCCGCGGATAACGGGTCGCGAGTTGCCCGGGCCAGCTGAGCGTTTGGAAACGCCCTCTTCGTTATTTAGGACGTCACCTAGACCGACGGCGGCACGCTCCGTGATCTGGCTCGAATTTACCGTGTTGACCGTCGCGATCGACTCAAAAGTCGATTCGGCGGTTCCGCTGCCGCTGACAGTTACCTCTTCTTTAAGGCCCGATATCTTTAACTGAAAATCAACCGTTTGAGTACCAGCGTCTGAAAGATCGACCTTTTTCGAGATGTCTGCAAAACCCTCTTGGTGGGCGACA
>JAYVOS010000021.1:0-2820 GCA_043757775.1 Chloracidobacterium sp.
TAAAAGATGGCAATAAAGAAAGCAATCGCAAAAAAGAGTAGCACTAAAGCCGAAACCAAGCCCTTGGCAAACGAGACGGGCAACAACGTCAAGAAGATAGTCAAGATCGAAAATGCGCAAAAGCAAAACCGCAGCGTAGGAGAGAAGATCTCGGAAGCAATAGCTGCATTTTGCGGCAGCATGGTTTTTGTGTATGTGCACATCGTCTGGTTTGGCGGTTGGATAGTCATAAATTCCATTATTCCGGGATTGCAATTCGACCCGTTTCCCTATACTTTTCTTACGCTAGTTGTTTCCCTCGAAGCAATTTTTCTTTCGACCTTCATATTAATTAGCCAAAACCACGAGACAAAATTGACCGAGCGGCGCAATCATCTAGACCTGCAGATCAATATGCTCGCAGAGCAGGAAAATACGAAAATTCTCGAAATTCTCGGCCTGATCGCGGAAAAGGTCGGGATTGCGACCGACGATCCGGCGATTGAATTCCTCAAGGAAGAGATCGATCCCGAAACTCTGGTCGAACAGATAATGGCGGCCACCGGTGAAGACCCTAAAGAAGCAAAAACCAAAGGCAAATAATACGGAATCGGAATATACTTACGAGGCTGAGGCTGTCTGAAAAGTCACCCAATGGCCGCGAAGCGGCATCGAGAAGGTAGCCAGAGGTGAAACCTCTGGAAACCCGGAATAAAGTTTCCTGCATTGAAGATGCAGCAGAGCCCGTCTTTACGCACTTTCAGTGCGGAGCCAATTTTTCCGCCTAGCCAGACGTTGCACGTCTGGCTACCTTCTCAATGTGCTTTCAGCACACAATTCGACTTTTCAGACATCCTCAGTTTTTTGTTCAAGTTCAAGCGTGGACAGATGACCACGTGAAAAACCTGGAACTCTTTGCGTTCCGATGGATGAGTTAGCCCTTGCCGGAACCGCACCCAGCCTATTAGGGATAATCCCTATACATTTTACGAAAATTCCTTATATCGCGTGGTTTTGGTTACGCGCATAATTAGAAACATACCGGGGGGAACGCGGCCCAGCTTGTGATGGAGCAGGGATTGTCAAGGGGAAAGGTGAGGAGTCTTCCGCGGGATTCCTCACCACTTAGAAAGCTGATCTATTACATTCCGGGATTTCGACGCACATAAGATTTTGAACCCGATAGGGGAACTAAAGAGTTCGGTGAAAAAAATATAAGACTATATTTTTTCAAAGCCCAGATGGGCTGTCGGCATCAAGCAAAGGTAAGTCCATAAACAGAAAAAAAGGGGAACGATCATGGAACGTGTAATTACATACAGCAACTCATTTTCACAGGACTTTGACGATCATAGCTACGGCGAATCAATAACGCATATGGACGTTATTGAGACCCGAAATTCACGGACGGCCTCGGTACCCATTGGATCTTCGAGCAACTTATTGCTTAGTGGCCTGAAACCTAATCTTTTTAATACGCTCCAGCCCTCTTTGCGATCAGTATTTCTCGAACAGGATCAGTACTTATACATGCAGGACGGACGGCTCGATTATCTTTATTTTCCGGAGACCGCTGTAATATCCGAACTGCGAACGCTCGAGGACGGGCGAATGGTTGAGGTAGCTATTACTGGACGCGAAGGCGCTGTGGGATTTTCGTCGCTGTTTTGTTCTTCGCGTGTCGCTAACTGCACCCAGGTATCACAGGCAGGGTCAGCGGTGAGAATCGAAGCCAGTGCGTTTGAAAAGATGTTGAGGGTCGATCCTAGCCTCGCAAAAATATTTTCGCCGCACATGGATCACTATATCCGCCAGATCTCGCAGCGTGCTATCTGCAATATGTATCATTCGGTCAAAGAACGTCTATGCACCTGGCTGCTACTCGTCCAAGACCGCTGCGGTAAAAAAACGCTCAAGCTCACGCACGAGCAGATCGCCCGCATACTAGGCGTTTATCGCCCGTCGGTCACCTGCATCGCTCTCGAAATGCGGAAAGATCACCTTATTGATTATTCTCGCGGCGGGTTGTCGATCCGCAACCGCGGGAAAATGGAAGACTCGGCATGTGACTGCTATTTAGAATTAGCCGCTGCCTAATGTTTCTGCTTTACACACCGTCCTGAGTTCGGTCGGGACTTTTACTTACCAAAATAGAGGCCTCCGTTAAGGCGAGCATTATTGGGGAACGATGCTCGCTGGGGGTCTCTCCTCACTTTAAAACCGCGTTCCTCGCATCAAACCTGCACTCTTTTTATATACGGTTATTGACCGTTGCGATAGGCACGAAAAAGCTCAAGCAGCGACAGCTCCTCGGGTTCGTATTCGACCTCGATGCGTTTGCTCTTTCGTGTGTTTCGAGGGCTAAATTCATCCAGAATGATCCCGTCTGTGTAGGCCTTAAGGATCGTGGGGTGTATGTATGAGCTGCGGCACACTGCCGGCGTGTTGCCAAGCCGCTCGGCCACCTTGCGAACAGCATTATTTACGTTTGTTTTGAGCTTTCGTTCATCCTCGGCCTTGCCAAGCTCGGCGAGCTTTACAGCGGCGAGCAGCGTCGCTCCCCATGTGCGAAAATCATTGGAGGAATATTCGGGCGACGTTATGGATTTGAGATATTGATTTACCTCTTCAGGCCTTATGGATCGTGCACTACCCGCTTCGTCGTGGTAATGAAAAAGTCGCCGGCTGGTGCCCAAGTTTTTCAGCTCTGACATGACCGCGGCAAGCTCTTGATCAACGATCACCTTGCGATGCTTGACGCTGCTTTTGCCCACGAATTCGAATATCAACTCGCCTTTGCTGCCGATCTTGAGGTGTCGGTTCTGGAGCGTGGTAATTCCA
>JAYVOS010000022.1:0-2815 GCA_043757775.1 Chloracidobacterium sp.
ACTCCGATCACATACCGGGCAATTCATAGGCGTAGATGACAGAAAGGTTCTGAGATTTATGAAATGTACTTCCGAAAAAGCAACGCGATAATATCAGAAGTTACTTTAAGTAGTCAACCGTAAAGCGCGCATATGTTTAATCAAAAAGTCCCTATAATACAAATGAAAATTGAGGTTATGGAAAATTATGTTTAAGGTTGTGGAAAAAATTATAGTGGCTGGCGTCCTGCAAAACCAGCTTCGGGTTCGTGCCACCATTCAATTTGGTCGCCTTCGCCAAGCTGCCAGCAGAGCAGCACGACGCGGTCCCCACGCATACTCGGGAAATCGATCAGCCCGCGTGTGTAGTCTTTTAGCTCGATGCCCAATTGATGGAGTTCTGTAGTCAGCTTGCCGACCTTGTAGAGTGTGTTGACGTAGCCCGTTCCGCCTTCCATACCGCCGCCAAATTCAGACGCTCCGGCTGCCAGACGTGCATCGTCACGCAGTGATTCGATCTCAGCGTATAGCGTTTGGATCGACACTAGCTTGGGAATGATCTCCGGCAGCAGATCATTGGCTTCGTCTATTGTGAAGAGCTTCATCGTTGGACTCTAGTTTGCCTTTCACATCTGTGGCGGTCAAGCAATTTAGTGTTGAAAGTGATAAAATCCCTCAAGTTACAGTTAGCATTTATGCCCGACTTTGCCAAAAAACAACCTGACGCTACGCACGCTTTCGATCCGCTTTTGCAGACGGAAAATATCGCGTTTCGGCCTGAGGAAATGCAAGCATGTGCGGCCTGTGGACGGATTAATCCGCCGACGCGTCTCAAATGTCTATATTGTGCGGGCGAACTTGAGGTCAAAGCAGAAAATACAGCTTCGATAAAGCCGGTTTTACGAAAACTAGAATCTTGGGAACGTGCATTTAATGTGATCGTTCATAAAACTTCGGGCGAGATCGAGATCGCAAAGACCGCGGCATATCTGTCGACTGAGATCGACGCTGTAAAAGCGGTCGTCGAAGCCGGGTTGCCGTTGCCGGTCGCTCGTGTCGAAAGTGCGACTGAGGCCGGTGTCGTCATCACTGGCCTGGGCAAGTTAAATGTTAAATGCTCAATGATCTCAGATGCCGAATTAGACGCGGATAAATTGCCTGTTCGATTGAGCGGTATCGAGTTTGGCGAAAATAGGATCGCAGTTACGGATTTTAACACCCGCAGATCGACAGTTATAGATGATCTTGCGCTGATCGTTCCGGGTATCCTTACATCTAGCAAGGTCGATTCGCTGGAAAAAAAGCGACGCGGCGGCAAGACAAAGCTGCTCGACGAAACAGCGACGGCGTCGGACGAATCGATCCTCGATATTTACGACCGTAAAGACGGCATTGGGTTTCGTGTGCATCTCGCAGGATTCGATTTTTCGTGTTTGGGCGACGACAAAGGAATGATCGCAGCCGAAAATATGCGGCGGCTCGTGGTCAAGTTAAAAGAGTATGCACCGCAAGCAAAACTTGTGGCTGATTACGTCACGGTTCGTCATGCTCTCGGCAGTGTTTGGGAGGTCGAGGCTCGCAAAGATCCACAAGGTTTGCAACGTGCCGGATTTGGCAAAGTAGAATTTGGCAGCGTCGCATCGACCAGTAATTTAAGGCAGTTTACAAAATATTCGAGACTACAATGGCATATCCTGTAAAGGCAAAAGGTAAAAGGCAAAAATCAAAAGGTGAGGATTTTCCACGTCGTGAAAGATCTGATCCTCGACGTGACCGGGCGAGACCGTCAACGCTCGCGCCCATCAACTCATCCATTATTTACGGTCTTTTGCCTGTACTCGAAGCCCTGCGTGCGGATAATCGACGCATTGATAAAGTCATGATCGCGGATGGTGCAAAGGAGCATCGCATCTCGGAGATCATTGATCTGTGTCGTTCGCGGTCGATACCATGGAGCCGGATAGCTCGCGACAGCTTTGCAAAGCACGTTGACCCGACCGCAAATCATCAGGGCGTGCTCGCGTTTTCAGCGTCGGCTGATTATGTTGACACGGACCAGATATTTGAAAAGGCCTGCGACACGCCGCTTTTTGTCGTGCTTGACGGCGTCGAAGATCCGCGAAACCTAGGTGCGATCTTGCGAACCGCAGAGTGCTCAGGTGTTGATGGCGTCATTATTCCCGAACGCCGTGCCGTCGGGCTGACTGACACGGTCGCGAAATCGTCTGCCGGTGCGATCGAATATGTTCGCGTCGCGAAAACTACTAATATCAATCGTTTTATCGAGGAATTAAAGTTGCGAGATGTCTGGGTCGTCGGGGCGGGTGGCGATGCCGAGATGAGTTATACAGATTGGGACTGGACGCGGCCGACGGCTCTGGTGCTAGGCGGCGAGGGCGGCGGGCTTCATAGACTGGTCGCGGAAAACTGTGACGTGTTGGTAAAAATACCGATGTATGGAAAAATAGAATCTCTGAACGTATCGGTCGCCGCCGGCGTAATACTATTTGAAGCGAGAAGACAGAGGGAAAAGTCAGAAGCTGGAAGTCAGAAACCAGAATAGGAAATCGAACGTCTCAATTCTGACTACTGACTACTGACTAGTGACTACTGACTACCAAATACTAACTTATGTTTTGCCCAAAATGCGGACAACAAAATCCTGAAACCGGCAAATTCTGCCGTAGTTGCGGGACCGATCTCGGCAATGTCTCTAATGCCCTGTCGACCTCGCCGCGACCTCAGCAACTGCTAAATTACAAGGGAAAACCGGTTCACTGGGAAGGTGCGATCACCAAGTTTTTCTCAGGTCTCGCATTTCTGGTAGTGTCGCTGG
>JAYVOS010000023.1:0-2809 GCA_043757775.1 Chloracidobacterium sp.
GGAGTGCAAGCGGTAAAAGATACAAGCTAAAGCTTGCACTCTAAGCTACGACCGCCTTTTTAATACCTGTCTAACTCTCTCAAGGTCTTCTAGTGTATCGACGCCGATAGAAGATTCATTCACCTCGACGACCCTTATCTTCGCTCCGTTTTCCAATGCACGTAGCTGCTCGAGCATTTCGATCTGCTCAAGTTTCGACTGCGGCATTTTTGTAAACCGCAGCAAATAATCGCGGCGGTAAACATAGAGGCCGGTGTGTTTGCGAAATATCGACATCATTTCCGGCTCGGCTGCGAGCGTCTCTCTCGCGTCACCGCCGTGGCGGATAGCGGCTTCACGTGGAAATGGCATCGGAGCTCGCGAAAAATAGAGAGCATAGCCCTGTTCACTCGTGACGACTTTCACGACATTGCTATTGAGCAGATCAGAAATACTGTCAATTGATTCTGATGTGGTGGCAATATCGGCATTATCGTCGCCGAGCAGAGCATTAACAGCCGTGTCGATCGTATCCGGCGAGATCATGGGTTCGTCGCCTTGGACATTTACTATGATCGAACCTTCGGGCAAATTCTCGGCAACCTCGGCGATGCGGTCGCTGCCGGAATTATGATCCGGCGAGGTCATCACAGCTTCGCCGCCGCTCTCAGTTACAACATTATAAATACGCTCGTCGTCAGTCGCCACGATCACACGCGAAACCGTGCAGGCTTTCATTGCTTGCCCTAAAGTGTGCAATATCAAAGGCTTACCGGCGACATCACACAGCAATTTACCCGGCAAACGCACTGATGCGTACCGTGCAGGTATGATCGCGATCACATTTTTTGGTTGATTATTCCCGTGTAGCTCCACGGGATTCTAGGTTATCTCCTCTTTGCCACTTACGCAACATAAGAAAAGCGGAACTTGGAACTATCGGGCCATTTCGCTAAACTCAACTGCGTGCAGCCATCCGAAGAAATAGAGTATTATTCATCACTTCCTCAACCGGACGACCTGCCGGTTCTCGTTCCTGTTGGGCCAAACAATCCGCCTTGGGGCATATGGGAAAGCTTGGGCGTTTGGTTCACAAGCATTCTGTTTATCCTGATCGTCCCGACGCTTTTCTTGTTGCCGTATCTTGCAACGATGAAGCCGCCGATAACGGATAATGAGCAGTTAATGGAATTTGCGAAATCGGACCCGACTGCGATATTTCTTCAGATCCTAGCTATTCTTCCGGCTCACATTTTCACAATATTGGTCACATGGCTGGTTGTGACGAGGGTAAGAAAGTATTCTTTTGGCAACATGTTGGGCTGGGAAACTGGCGGATTTAGTTGGTGGTATTACTTGATAATACTGGTTGGGTTCTTTTTCCTCGCGGCCGCTGTCAATACATATTTCCCCGAAAAGGAAAATGACATGATCAGGATGCTGCAAAGCTCGCGGTCGGTCGTATATATAATGGCGTTCATCGCGACATTTACAGCACCATTTGTCGAAGAGGTCATATATCGTGGCGTACTTTATTCCGCGTTTCAACGCACGCTCGGAGTGACAGCCGCTTTTTTGTTAACCACATTTCTATTTGCACTCGTCCATGTACCTCAATACTGGCCGAGTTATTCAACGATATTTCTGCTGGCATTACTGAGCCTTACACTTACTTCGATTAGGGTCAAAACCAACAACTTGCTTCCCTGTATCATTCTGCATACTTTATTTAATGGCACCCAGTCTGTCTTGCTGATATTAGAGCCATACATTACGAAACCAGTGGTTCAGCAGCAAGCAGCAAGCATACTCCATTTCATAAAATAAAAAAGCAGGAGAACTTTAATTCTCCCGCTAATCTCCCGCTACATTAAATAGCTCTAATACTAATTATCTTTCCGAGTTCCTTTTATCGTCTCACTCGCCGGCGGCGGCGCCATGACTGGCGGGGAAACAATTATCGGCAGTATTTCTCGATGACCAAGCCTGACAGTATCATTTTGCGAGCCCGGATCAAAAACCGGTTGGCGCGGTTCACGCATACGCTCAAAGGATTTGAATGCGGGTTCCGCATCTGGAGATTGCCGTACGCCGCCTTTACGTCCGGCTCCATCTTTGGCCGTCGTGTCACTATCTATTATCGGAGGATTACGCGGCCCACGCGGGCGTGAGTTAGGGTCGATGTGCAGGAAATCAAACCACCAGACATCCGTGCCGTATCCATAGCCGTAAGGCGAATACCAACCCTGTCCGAAAGGCAGAAAACAGTAATAACGTGAGTATGGGTTATATATCCACAGGCCAAACGAGTTGAACATGTTCCAACTGCCGCTGTTAAACGAACTCAGCAGCGAATTTCGCATGTCTTGATTCTTCAAAGAAGTGGTCATCTTAGCCAGTTCTTTCGAACGCGTTTTGCTCCAATCCCCAAGCTCGCCTTTATTACCGCGGTCAAATTTACTGATCGTAATATTGTTGCGGGCTATCGCAGCAGTTCGTCCGCTCTTGATTATGGTCAGGTTGACATCGCCGATCTGTGCGGCTCCGTCAAACACTGAGATAGTCGCTCCGCCATCGGAATTTACATCAACTTTGTAAACACCCGTTTCGATAAGAGCAACTGCACCTTTTGGCGTTTCGATGGTAACGCGAAACTCATTGGCTGCAAAAACTTCGAATAGAGCGATTCCCCTATCGACCCGTATATGAAGATCGTCGAGCGATGTCGTCTTGAATTCAAACTCTGAGTTCGCTCCGACACGCATATAAGAACCCGGATTGAGCAGCACCTCTACTTTACCGTTGGATCCTGTCGAGACACGATCTCCGA
>JAYVOS010000024.1:0-10410 GCA_043757775.1 Chloracidobacterium sp.
TGGTCACCACCCGTGCCTAAGCCACCGTTACCTGTAACCGAAACATTTCCGCCAAATGACGAGATCGTTCCGCCAAGCGTGACCAGCACACCGATGTTCGTTGCCGCTGTACCCGCACCACCAGTGCCCAGAACAACCGTCTTGTTACCGGCACCGCTACCGCCCTTGATCAATGATCCAGCCCCGGTTACGCGAACGCCATGTTGGCCTCCGCCGCCGTTACCGCCCTTTCCATTAACAGTCACGATACCTGTTCCGGTCGCCTGAACTGACGCTGAGCTAATATCTACGCCGATAAAGCTGCCGCCTGTCGATGTCGCCTGATTAGCATTTAATGTCAAGGCTCCGTCAACCGTAGTCAGGCTTGCTCCGGTGCCCAGAGCTATATCGCGCGCGGTCGTAAACGAGATCATTCCCGCACCACTTGTCGCAAGATCACTGGTCCCATTTGGCAGACTGATCGTACTAGTAGCAAACCCGCTCAGGTTCTTACCCGATGCAAGTGTGACAGCCCCGTTAAATGTCAAAGAGGCAAACTCGGCTCCCGCACCACCAATGGTCAGGCTGGACGTAAGGTCAGGCAAGCCGTTGACGACCACGGTATCTGCCGCATTGCCGCGATTGACGGCCACCGAACCTGTCGGGTTGCTAAAATCTGTCTGCTCAAATGTCGCACCGCTGAGACGGGACATACCGTTAGCAGCGACACCGTCGTCACCGAGCGATGGAGCGTTCGGACCCGCCGGCAGATTAAATATCACATCAGTGGCGGAGCCGGTATTTGTTATCGGTTCGAGTCCGGTGTAGCTAACCGTGCCGAAATTGCTCATTACTACACTACCGTTATTTGCATTTGTATAATTGTAAGCAACTGTTCCCTGACTGCCGCCTGTGATGACAAGTTTGTCACCAGGAGTGCTCGTCTGCGGGCCGCCGTCGAAATTGATACCGCCGGACGGTATCGGGTTGCCGCCCGCCAGAGCGACGGTTAATGTATCGTTGCCGCCAAGCGTAGTGAACTGAATACTGGTAAGTCCTGCAAAAGTACAGTCAACCGTATTCGCGTTTACCTGCGAACATCCCGTGCCGGCTCCTATTGTGTTGACCGGATCGTTGATCCGCACGAAAGCTGCATTACGCGAGATGGTAATATTGTCAGCGCTGACTCCGCCATTAATGTCGCCGATAGTCAGGATACCTCCGCTGACGCCTGCCGTTGTCTCGAAATCGTCGTTGGTAATTGTCAGCACTGAACTGCTCGGCGTGCCAAGCGACGCTCCACCTGTCGGAGTGGTGATCGCAAAGTTTACCGTCTCATCCGGCTCGACCGCTGTATCGCCTTTGACGGTGATCGAGATCAGTTTCGGAGCAGAATCGCCATCGATCCAGCTCAGTGTGCCTGTCGCTGCTGCTACTGTATAGTCATTACCTGCCACCGTTGCCGTTCCATCGGTTACCTGATAATTGACCGATACAGCTCCATCCGTGCCGCCGACGCGGTTTACAACGGCGCTGAAGGTATGGTCCGCGTTTGTCTCGTTGTCAGTATATGTCGCTGCCGAAAACTGTATCGTTCCCGGAACCAATACAATGATGTTAGACAGCACGATGCTGTTAGCGTTATAGGTCACCGTGCCCTTATAACCTACGGGCCAGTTGATGCTGCTGAATGTGCCGCTGGTTGCACCGGTGCTAGTCGCGATCGTAAAGGTATTAGCCGGCGTGGGCAGAAATCCGCCAACGAGAGTTACATTTAGTGTGCCGCCCGCTGCGAACGCACCTGTCGCGTTGACCTGATCGTGCTTGCCTGTGCCGTTTCCCGGCGTAGTGCCGCCAAGCTCGACATTAAATGAAGATGTACTATTTAGAGTCATTGCACCGCTATTGATAACGCCGGGGCTTGATCCCGGACGCAAGGTCCCGCCGTTATTCACGACCAATGATCCCGCCACACTACCAAACATGCCGAGATCGCCAGTGCTCAGAACGGATGTCGTTACAGGAGAGAGAATATTCATTGTGCGGGCTTGGGTGATCGCCGCGCTTACATTCACTACGCCCGTGTGCAGTGCATCACCGAGGGTGAGGGTTCCAAACTGGGCTACGCGATCGAGTTCAGCGTCCGTAAGCCCAAGTTGTGTGCCGCTGTCCGCCCCACCAAGGTCTATCGTTTTTGATGCAGTTAACGCTCGCAGGTTAGCCGTGCCTGTATTTGGGTTCACGCTACCGACCTGGACATCCATCCTATCGGAGATAAGCGTAATAAGCTGGTTAATGGACGAGATAGCCGGACTACCCCCATTATTACTCAATAAAATGCCGGCGCTGCCGCCGCTGCCTGTTCCAGTTACAGTGACCGTTCCGCTCGTCGTTGTGACTGAGCCGCCGCGTGACAAGTTGAGTCCGGGGCTTGCTCCGGCGCCGGCAGTTGCGGTCACATTTACGGTTCCTGTGCCGGTTGCTGAGATCAGAGACAAGCTGCCATCGATGCGGATGCCGTCGTTAGCATTACCGCCGCCGTTACCGCCGTTACCGACGCAAGTAACACTACCGTTAGTACCGGCGCTGATCGTGCCGGTCGGAAACAGGATAAACCCAATACTCTGATCCGGCGACGAGTTTCCGGCAGTGCCGGTCACCGACACATTACCGCCGAGGGTGGTGATGCCCGAACTGTTGCCGATCTGCAGACCATGCGTATTAGTTCCGCCACCGCCGCCGGCGCCTGTAAGGTCTGCCGTGGTCACACCCGTGCCTGTGCCGCCCTGCACCTGCGCGGCATTGTTCAGACTAATGCCAAGCGCATTGCCCGAGTTTCCGCCGCGTCCCTTGATAGTAACGGCTCCCGTACCTGTCGCCTTCATCGAGCTGGCGGACATGCTCACGCCGATATATGCTCCCGCTGTTGCGGGTGTCTGCTGATTAGACTCGACCGTGATATTGCCGTTCTGACTCTGCAAGCCGCCGGCGGTCAATGCAGCGTTCGTGTTCACTTTAACGCTGATGGTGCCCGTACCGGAGGTCGTTATCTGGCCGCTGCTGCTATAGCTTTCGTTAACGGGCGTTCCGGTGATAAGCGTGCCAGCGTCAAAATTTGCACCCGCGTTGAACGTGATATCGTTCGAGATACTAATGGCGTCAGTGCCGGAGCCGCCAATGAGCGTCAGGCTCGGCATCGCTGTTAGGTTTGAGCCGGTCGCGATCGTATCGTTTCCACCCGCGGCGTCGAGCGTGATGGAGTTAATGCCCGACTGAGCGAGATCGCCGGAGTTACCGATGATAAGAGCACCGCCGTTAACGCTAAACGTGCGGACGTTGGATGGATCGGTAAACTTGATGTTCGTACCCGGCGTCGTCTGCGTAAGATTTATCGTATCGCCATTATTTGAGATATCTGTGACCGTGATCGAGGTCGCGGTGGTCGTCACCTCGTAATTTGGGGCACCGCCGGTCGTAAATCCGTTAGGCTGTGTAAATGTAGCCGCCAGCGGTGTCGAACCCGCACTCTGTGCGGCGGTCGTCATGCGTATCTTGTAGATAGTAGATCCCGTGAGCAGAGCAGTAGGCGTCGCGGTAAATATTGTATTTCCGCCGCTCGCAACCGGTGCACTGAGGCCGACGCACGTAGCAAAGTTATCCGACGACACTTGCAGCGAACCTGAGCACGCACCAGCAGAGCCCTGCGTCGTGATCGTCGCCGGATTCATCGCCTGGCTGAATGTTACCGCTATCGAGTTATTGCGTGTGCCAAGAGTCGCACCATCCGCTGGGCTTGTGGCCGTGACCGTCGGAGGCAGTTCGACAAAGTTCGCCTGTATCGTAGCTGCTCCTGTTCCGAGTATGACAGTCGTAGATGCGTTAGCCGCGTTGCCGAATGTAACACCAGATCCGGCTGTGATGTTCCAGTTTGCAAATGTATAACCCGCATTCGGCGTCGCAAATATCGCCGTGGGCACGTCACGCGAAACTGTCGATGCTCCCGATGGCGTGGTTGTACCGCCAGTCGTTGCGTTAACGGTCAGAGTGTATGTCGGCAGAGGGCACTTGCCCACCGTCGAAGCATTGTAGATACCTTGGATATCGGTCAACGACAGGGCATTATTAAAGATCTCAACCTCGTCGAGCAGGCCCGTATAGTAACGTGTATTCCCAGATTTCAGATATCCGAAATTAAGCGTACCGCTGTTGTTAGCAGGTGTGGCATTTGTCGCTGTCTGCGTTTGGAGCACACCATCGACGTAAAGGCGCATTGTGTTATCAGGGCTGTTCCACGTTCCCGTGATGTGGTGGAACTGATTATCCAACACGCTAGCATTGGACGATATCTCTGGAAAACTGGTGCCGTTACCAATGGCGAATCTCATCTTGCCGTCGGTGCTGCTGTTGGCCTGGAAAGCCCAACCAGTATTTAAATCGTGAGATTTCTCGACCAGAGTCGAGTCGCCGCCCGCCTGCGTGCCCGCCCGCATCCAGAAATCAACTGTGAACCCAGATGAAGTAATGTCCGATGCCGAAGTCGCCGGTGACTCTACCTTACTTACTCCATTAAAGGAGAAAGCCTGGCCGACCTTACCTACCGTGTGAGTGACACCGCCGATCTCTGTACCGTTATTGCCAAAGACATCGGTACCATCGGTCTGCCCCTTGTACCACGCGACCATTCCGCCCGGTGCGGCGTAACAGGCCGCCGCGACGCCGGTTCCCGTATTGTTAAAGCTCGCTGCTGTTGCACCCGTACTGGTGCAGGTAACATTACCACTCTTAGCTCCCGCTGATTGCGGCGTAAACCGCACGCTCAATGTTCCGCTGGCCGAGCCGCCTGACTGGGTAAAGACCGCCGTCGGCCCCCACGTCGTTCCGTTATTCGAAACTTCAAAATCGGTATTTGGAGCCGCACAACTGATGTCGGCGGTCAGATTGGCACCCGATATTGCTTTAGTCTGTGCCGCCGAGACATTTCCGGCCGTTGTGTTCGCAAATGCCAACGTAGTTCCGTCCAGCGTGATCGGCGGCGGTGGCGGGAACCAGTTTGTGTTGCCGCCGGAATCGATCGAATTTGTCGGGTCGATCCGCGAAGCGCTGCCGGTGGCGTCGCTGTCTTTGACATCGACAAATGTGATATTGCGAGTGGCCGGAGCGATAAGTTTCCATTGTGTAACCGGCGTGGTCGAGCGAAGGGATAAGAGATTGCCCGCGGCACCTTGGAGCGAGAGGGAACCCGTAACGGTCGTCGTACTACCGGCCGCAAAATTCATCTGCTGTGCCGCCGCGACTGCCTTGGTAAGATTGAAAAAAGTAGAGTTGCCGCTTATCGTCTGTCCGGTTGCTCCGTTAAATGTGACGGTCACGCCGCTTGGAGGAGTAACAGTACCGTTATTGGTCCAGTTGCCTCCGACGTTTAGGTTGTTCGAGCCTTGACTAAATGTTGTTCCGGATCCGATGATAATGTCACCGCTGATCGCCAGCGTGACTGCTCCGCCGATCGTCTTGGCGCCGCTGCCGCTGGTTATTATTCCGCCGTACCCCGGAACCCCGTTTTCAATGCCTTGGGCACCTGCCCCCGCCCACTCGACGGTTAGGGAGCCAGTAGTAAATGTGGAAAACCGATATTGGGTGGAAAACGGATTTGCGGCGAGACTCGTAACCTGCACGCGCCCGCTGCCGTTTATCGTTCCTGCATTACCGGCGCTGTTGATTTGAACCGTGGGCGAACCCGGTGTCATAACGCTCCCGGCGTTCATTGTCAGCGTGCCGTTAACGTCAAAGTTGTTATTGAACGTGACCGCGGCAGCGGTATTACCGATTGCGAGCGTTGAGAGCGATTGAAAACTTAGCGTTCCGCTGTTGTTGATGGACTGAGCCGAGGTGCCGTTCAAGTTAATGGTCCCCCCGGGACTCGCCGGATTGAAATTAAGCGTTGCACCGGGTGCGACAGAGATGTTGCCCTTTATCGAGTGGCCCGGAGTTCCGGTCATGTTGATGTTGATCGTCCCGCTTGTGACCGTCAGGTTGTCCATCGATACTGCCGACCCGCCGGTCATACTCGAGGTGCCACTGCCCGCGAACTCCACATTCGCGTAAGTTCGTCCGGAGAAGGACGGACCGAGGCTAGCGCCTGTCACCTTGAAAAGACTTCCGCTATTAAAAGCAACCTTTGAATTTGGGGAGCTCAAACCGAACGGATTCGCTCCTCCCTGAAAGGCGTAGGTCGCACCGGAATTGAACGCAACTGCACTCGCTGTTCCAGCATTAGTAAATGGGTTTCCGGAACTAGCCCCAGGGTTATACGTGAAGAGCGCCGGCGAACCAAACACTAAGCCACTTGCATCTACTGCATCGATCTGGTGCTGCGCTCCCGAGAATGTCATGTTGCCGCGAATAGTGGTTGCGGCCCCGCTGGCTAAAAGTATCTTAAGCGTATTTGTGTTCGTCGTGCCGCCACTAATATTTAAGGAGTTTGAAGACTGCACAACCAGGTCATCGCCAACACCACCGCCAATAGTAAGCGTTACTAACCCGGCGGCCGGTTGTAATGTGACATTGGTTCCACCACCGGATGCAAACAATTGCCCAATAGTCTCTGTAGGCACACCCGTAACTATGTATGTTCCCGAGGGAAATTGGAGAACGTCGTCGGTAGCCGGTGTGGTTCTCGTCGGTGTCCAGTTGGTCGAGGTCGTCCACACTCCGCCTGCCAGTGCATTCCAATTGTATAAGGTAACAAACATCGGCTGCGGGGCCGGGGCGAGCATATCTGCTGTGTTTTTGACCTCGCGCATAGGCGCGAGGGTGCGTGTTGGCGTCGCGACGGACGCCGTTCCGAAGAACTGTTGTACCGAGTCTATGAATGCAAATTGCTTGCCGCGTGTAGCGGTGACGGTGATGGCCGCGAGGGCGATGAGGGCAGATGCAACGATAGCAAAACGAAACGATGGACGGCTCTTAAACATACAGGTTTTCCTCCGGCAATGGTCTTTTTAAAACGCTAAAGACGCCGCTGCCATAAAGCACACGGCCACCAAGCGTTAATAAAGGTTAAAAATACGACTTAATGTGCCAATTATAGACGCTTTGCGGTGATTGTCAACCCTATTTTCTACTGGTTAACGACGCCGTAACAAGTGAATGGTCTGCGCCGCGCGGCAGCGATCGGGCGTAAGGCAAAAGTTAAAAGGCAAAAGTAAAAAGGTAAAAATCGGAATAAGTAGTTTTAGCCACGAATGTCTCAGACAGTAGCCAGTAGTCGGTAGCCAGTAGTCGGTACGCCTGTCGCGATTCGTGTCATTCGTGACATTCGTGGCTAAACTTTCTGACTACTGACTACTGACTACTGCTCACTGTTCCGCGACAAAGTCCACATCGGTCAGGTTATCGACCAGACTCAGCACACGGCTCGGTGCCGCAAACGAATAACGTCGACTGCCGACCGTGATGATGTACGTCTCACCCGCCTGCAGCCCCTCGAACCTGTAGGTTCCGCGGCGGCCCGTCATCACAACCAACGGCTGTGCCAGCGAGTTACCGGTGACGGTGACACGGGTATTGGTGATACCGCGTCCGTCGGCCGTCGTCACGCGTCCCGAAACGCTGACCCCGGCTGCTGTCGGAGCGATAAACTCGAGTCCCCATCCGCCCGTGACCGACCCGACGACCGTGTCAGGCGACTGCTGGACCAGTGTGCCATTATCGTCGCGGATAAATAGTTTCCAGGTGCCGTTCGGGTTGGTCGTGCCAAAACCTGCCGGGCTAACGCCAAACATCGTCTGAGCGTTAGGCCGTGCAAGCGTACATCCAGGTTCGACATAAAACAGCGGTCCCGAATTTGGAGGAGCAATGCCTGGGAAGTTTGACACCGGCGACTCGCAAGTTGTCGGTTTGAACTGACCCGTGACCAACTGACCGGAGTCAGGCAATGCGGCCGAGGCAAAGTCGCTAAACGTCAATGTGATCTGTCCGTCAGGTGCTACCTGGTTAGGACCGCCCACATCACCCATCAGGACATATTTCTGTCCACCCGGGCCGACCAGCAATACATCGATGTTATCGGGGTTGTAGTGCCACATATCATACAGCGTGACCCTCATAGACCCGATAACCGTCGGAGCACTCGAAACGACTATCTGCGAAGGATAGAGGTTCGCCTGCTGGCCGATGATCATATCGATCGGTGCAGTATTACGGAACTGCGACGCCGTGTCGTTGATGTTCAACACCGCCGTACCCTGCGTACCGATGATCGCACCTGCCGGACCGCTCAATGCAAGATTGATCGTTTCATCAGGTATCTCGACCTGAGTATCACCCTGACAGATCTGGACCGTAGCAAATTTTTCAGTCTCGCCCACTCCAAAGCTTACGGACTGATTGGTCACGGTTGCATAATCGACACCGACAGTGCCGCATACGCCGCCCGTAGCATTACCACCCGCAACGGTCGAGAAATTGACGGTTGAGATGCCGGTAGTATTTCCGCTGCGGACCACTCTGATCTGAGCCGTCTGCGATTCGTCTTCGCGGTAAACGGCCGAACCAAAATCGACAAAGGTAGGTGTAGTACAGGTGACCGTAACATTTGTCACGTTAGCCCCGCCGACCGTTCCTGAGCCGTTTGTAACTGCACAGGTCTGTATCGGTCCTGTCGGCTGTGTAAACACCGTCACTGCATAACCGGCTCCGCTTGCGACCGGAGTCGCAAAGGTAAAGCTGCCGTTTGCACCAATGGGCAGGTTATCGCCGCCGTTGTTGCGGAGGACAAGTCCTGTGCCCAACAGGCCGCTTGCCGTGCCGCCGACCGTGTAGCTATTGGTCGAACACACGATCGAGACATTTGTAACAGACGCTCCGCCGACCGTGCCCGTTCCGTTAGTTACGCTGCAGGTCTGTGACGCCTCAGGCGAGTCTGGCGAACTAATGCTAGGCGGCGTCAAAACAGTGATCGAATAGGTTGCTCCGCTTAGCAGCTGTGTCGCAAAGGTAAACGGCCCATTGCCGCTGATAGCGAGATTATCACCACCATTATTTTGCAGGACCAGTCCTGTTCCGGCCAGACCGCTGATCGAGCCTCCGACCGAGTAAGTATTGGTCGTACACGTCACTGAGACGCTCGTGATGTTGGCGTTTGTCACCGAACCCGAACCGCTCGTCACGACACAGGTTTGAGCCAATTCCGGAGCCGCAAGGCTCGGCTGTGTAAATACCGTCACCGCATACGTCGCACCACTCGCGATCGGCGTAGTGAAAGTAAAGCTGCCGTTAGCGCTTACGGCGAGGTTATTGCCGCCATTGTTACGCAGGACCAGTCCGGTTCCTGACAAGCCGCTAACCGTGCCGCCGATAGTATAAGTATTAGTAGTACAAGTCACCACAACACTTGTGATGTTGGCGTTTGTCACAGTTCCGCTACCGGCTGTAACTACACACGTCTGCGACGGAGTGCTCGGGTTTGTGAACGTCGTCACCGCATAGGTTCCGCCGCTCGCTACAGATGTCGGGAACGTAAAGTTCGTAGCATTTGCCGGAATGGTGATGCTGTCACCGCCATTATTGCGAAGCACGAGTCCAGTGCCGGTCAATCCGCTGATCGATCCGCCGACAGTATAGGTGTTGGTCGTACACGTCACCACCACGCTTGTGATGTTAGCGTTTGTCACCGAACCCGAACCGCTCGTCACGACACAGGTTTGAGCCAATTCTGGAGCCACAAGGCTCGGCTGTGTAAATACCGTCACCGCATACGTCGCACCGCTTGCGATCGGCGTAGTGAATGTAAAGCTTCCGTTTGCACTCACGGCGAGGTTGTTGCCGCCATTGTTACGCAGAACCAGTCCGGTTCCTGACAAGCCGCTAACCGTACCGCCGATAGTATAAGTATTAGTAGTACAAGTCACCACAACGCTTGTGATGTTGGCGTTTGTCACAGTTCCCGATCCGGTCGTGACCGTACAGGTCTGCGAAGGCCCAGTCGGATTCGTTAACACGGTTACTACATAAGCCGCACCGCTCGTGACAGGTGTCGTGAACGTGAATGCTCCATTAGCAGCGACGGCCAAGTTATTGCCCCCGTTGTTTTGTAAGACAACCGTTCCCCCACCAAGCCCGCTAATGGTTCCGCCTACGGTATAAGTATTAGTAGTACAAGTCACCACAACGCTTGTGATGTTCGCATTCGTTACCGTTCCCGAACCGCTCGTCACGACACAGGTCTGAGCCAATTCCGGAGCCGCAAGGCTCGGCTGTGTAAATACAGTAACTGCATACGTCGCACCGCTCGCGATCGGCGTAGTGAATGTAAAGCTGCCGTTAGCGCTTACGGATAGATCATTACCGCCATTGTTACGCAGCACGAGTCCCGTACCGTTCAAGCCGCTAACCGTGCCGCCGATAGTATAAGTATTAGTAGTACAAGTCACC
>JAYVOS010000025.1:0-2806 GCA_043757775.1 Chloracidobacterium sp.
CTGCCAAGGTTATACAGTGGAAACGCCTTGCCGCCGGTAACATTGATCTTTACCGTCGTCGGGGCGGTGTCGTAGCCCTGAGTTTTTACAAAAATGAACGACAATATCCCGGCCTGCGTAGCAGTAACTGTGTTAATACCATTCCTCAATTTATTCTCTTGAGTATTATTTCGGTTGCCCCACATCGGCTTAAAACCGATCATCGACGACAGGCTGTAAGCCGGAGCAAGAGCGGTGACATTTAGCGTAATTTTTTCACCTTTTTTGACATAAAGACCTGACGGTTGATAGTCCGCCAGCACCATCCGATGCGTCCTGCTTGCTTCGATCTTTCCCTCGGTAAGCGACGCCAGAACATATTCTTTTTGATAGTTATTAAATGATTGGGCGTTTGTCGCCAAACAAAACAGTCCGATGAGCAGTGAGCCAAATATCAATTTTTTCATATTATTTTTCACAGGAACACGAGTGGAAATGTAGCACCGAGTCGATTTTCTAACAAGTTGTAAGCCTCACTTTACCAAGCCGGCTGGTTTTATGGTAAAACCGTTATGTCCGATGATCGATGCCGATATTATGTTGCAGGTAATTCGAGGTAAATATATACGCCGAGTTATATTGCTCGCCGCGTTCGCGAGTCTTTTTGCTGGGTGCGGAGCCAACGAAAACATTCTCAAATCCGGTAAGGACACATCTGCTCCGTCTAACGCGGAAAGCTCGGCAATTATATTTGCCAAAGAGCTTGAGGCTATGCGCAACGCGGATTTTCGTTTCGTTTATGTGTTGAGACGTAAAGATGGCGGCGTGATCGACGCCGAGGACCGCAGCGTCATCAAAATGCAGACCGTCGATATGAACCGCCGCGTCTCCGCTGACAATGACAAGGCATTTATCATCGGATCGAATGCACAGCTGCCCCCAAAAAACATGCTGACACTCTTAGAACGCTTTGCAGTCGAAAATTATTCGCCGCCGCTTGTTGCAAACGTGAACTCAAATACCAAGAAATAGCGTATATTATTAAACGATATGGTCGAGAAAAAGCTGCCCGAAACAGACACATTACAGACAGTAGATAAACCGCATCCGACGCGTGTCATTCTCGATGCGTCGTCTCCGACGGTGGGCTCGATCGTGCGGGTGGTTGTCATTACATTGCTGTTATTGGCGGTCGCGGGCTTTTTCCAGAGCGTAATTACGTCGCTCGCTTATCTCGTATTTTTGATCTTTATCTCGGTATTTTTTGCATATCTGATCGATCCTATCGTCAGGCTAATTCGCCGTCCCTTTAAGAGTGCAGGCATTGACCGGTTTATGCCGCGTTCGTTCGCGATTGTGATCGCTTACTTGATCGTTTTTACGGTGCTGGGGCTCGCCATTGCCAATATCGCCCCCCGTGTTGTCGAACAGGCGAAAGAATTTGGAGCAAATCTGCCGGCGATAGGTGTGGCGATGCGTGAGCGCACCAATGAGCTTAACCGTCGTTTCGACCGCCTTAAAATACCTGACGAGGTTCAGGCGGAGCTTAATAAAAAAGTAACCGATCTGGGCGGCGGCGTTACCGCCGCTGTCGGTAATTTCTTGCTCGTGTTCGCTACATACCTGCCTTGGCTCGTGCTTGTGCCGATACTGGCATTTTTCTTTCTCAAGGATGTTAATCTTTTCCGGCTCGGAGTGCTAAGGGCATTTCCCGCCGGGCCACTTCGACTGCGTGCTGAGATGATCTTGCAGGATGTCAATACGACGCTTGCTGCATACACTCGGGCACAGCTTACATCCTGTTTTCTCATCGGGCTGATCTGCACGTTTGGGTTTTATGTTCTGGGGCTGAAATACGCATTACTGCTCGGGATATTGGCCGGCATACTTGAATTTGTGCCGCTATTGGGCCCGGCGAGCATTGGGCTCATAGTGATAGCGACTACGGCTTTTTCTGATGATCCGTGGAAAGCTCTATACGTCGCGATCTTTCTGCTCGTCCTGCGCGGCATCCAGGATTACATCCTATATCCGCGTATTGTCCGCGGCGGCATACATTTGCACCCGCTGGCCATAATTTTGTCTGTGCTCGGCGGTGAGCAAGTTGCCGGAATACCTGGCGTATTTCTCGCTATCCCTATCGTTGCGGTCGCGACCGTCATCTATCGGCACGTTTTAGATCACAAAGGCAGCCGCAGCCTGCTTTCGACCTGGATCGAAGGTAACGAACCGCAGCCAGACGAGGCTGCCTAGTATGTCGTCCATCGCATGGCTCGTCGCTTTCTTTTTTATCCTGTTGTTTATAAGTATTACGGTTTACGTGCTCGTCGTGCGGGCATTTTATTGGGGTGATAAAAAAGAACCGCCTGCAAAAAGGCAGAGACACGACCAGTAGGGAGTGTGCGGTTTTAGAGCATAGCCGGAAATCCATCCGGGTTTTCAAATACCATCTCTATCTCGACAACATAGCAGGGAATTTCAAATTTCAAATTTGATAATTTCACAGCGTCTTTTGCGGTCGTCAATAAAACTTCCGCACCGCCTAATGTTGCTTCTTGTTCGATCATCTCGACATCATTTTGCGTATAAAAATGGTGATCGGCAAAGCTCATAGACGCGGTAATATTCACATTCTCCTGCCGCAATTGAGAAAAGAAGTTGTCTGGATTCCCAAGCCCGCAAAATGCGAATGCTTTCTTTTCCATACTTTGCGTTCTTTGCGTCTTTGCGTCAACTTCTTCTATCTCAACAACTTCACTGATCTTATTTTCTACTGAGAATATCTGCGATTTCGGATTTATATCAGAAATTTCAGTTCTCAAACTTG
>JAYVOS010000026.1:0-2800 GCA_043757775.1 Chloracidobacterium sp.
ATAATCGAGGCCCGTGACATATCCGATACTGACGACGTTGTTCTTAAGGCCGTAGATCCAGCCGCCGCCGTAGGTTTTAGTATCGGACGGAAATCCGAGTGTGTGAATGACCATTCCCTCGGCGATGTTGCCCTCGGGCACTTCCCATAGCTCTTTGACACCAAGCGAAAACACCTGCGGCTCTTTGCCTTCCATCAATCCGAGACGTGCCATCAATTGTTTGGCAAGCGACCCACGCGAGCCTTCGCCAAGCACGGTAACCTTTGCAAGCAGGTCCACGCCAGGCTCGTAGTTAGCCTTCTTTTCGCCGTCTTTTCCGATTCCCTTGTCACCGGTGCGAATGCCGATGACGGCGTCGTTTTCGTCATACAGCACTTCGGATGCAGGAAACTCGGGGAAGATATTAACGCCCGCCTCTTCGCATTTCTCGGCGAGCCACTCGCAAACTTTGCTGAGACTGACGATGTATTTGCCTTTGTTTTTGAGCGGCGGCGGCGTGATCGGTGCCGTAAAACCTCGCGTTGGCGTGAGATACCATGCGGCGTCTTCGGTCACGACGGTATCGACTGGGCAGCCTTGTTCGAGAAAATCGGGCATCAACTCGCGGATCGCGATCGGGTCCATTACGGCGCCTGACAAAATATGGGCTCCGACGAACGAGCCTTTTTCGACAATAGCGATCTCTAGGTCGCCGATCTTTTTGGCGTGCTTAAAGCCTTTATCAACAAGCTCGTCGTGCTTTTTGATCTCGTTTTTTAGGTGCAGAGCCGCTGCAAGATTTGCCGGGCCAGCTCCGACAAAAACGACATCCATCTCGATCTGTTCGCGTTCTATCATAATAAATGAATGACTATTCAGTAACAGAAATTATATCAAACAACAGGCAGAAACACGACCGGTAGGGCGTGTGTAGAACGTCTGCTAAACTCAATTCGTGATCAAGTCGCAAAGATACATACTCGCTACTGGTCTTGTTTCCGCCCTTGTGCTGACAGTATTTCTAGCTGCCTGCACAAGGCCGCAGAACATGGTCAATCCGCTTTTGAGTAGCGAGATGCCGAGTAAGATGATCTGGGCGTGGGAGAGGCCGGAGGATCTGCGGTTTCTCGACCCAAAGGAATTCGGCGTGGCGTTTCTGGCTCAGACGATATTCCTAGACAAAGACGGCGTCTCGCCAAAGCCGCGACGGCAGCCGCTTGAGGTTGCACCCGGAACTTATATGATCGCGGTCACGCGGATCGAGACCAATAAAGACAATTTCAAACGCCCGTCGTTCGACGCTGCGATGCTGAACAAGGTCGCTGCTCTTATTAAAAGCACACGCGATCTGCCGGATGTAAAAGGTATTCAGATAGATTTTGACGCGGTTGTTTCGGAGCGGGCATTTTACCGTGTCCTGATGAGAGAGGTCAGACAGCAAACGCCTAAAGGCGTCACTCTAAGCATGACGAGCCTTGCGTCGTGGTGCACGGGCGATGCGTGGTTTAACGACTTCCCTGTTGACGAAGCCGTCCCGATGGCGTTCCAAATGGGAGCCGATTCCGACAAGATCAAAACCTACGTACGCAACGGCAACGACTGGCGAGAACCGCTCTGCCGCGGCAGCTACGGTTTCTCTCTCGAAGAAGGAAGACTGGACGGTTTGAAACCCGGCCGCAGAATATATTATTTTAAAAACTCGGCATGGATGCCGGGTGACTTTAGTCGGATCGACTAATTGATCTCCCGGTATCAAATGTGTGGTAACTTGTACCTGCATTCGAAAATAGAGGTGAACATATGGCGAGAAAAGGTTTGGTTTCCGACCCGCGTGAGGAGCGCGTCCGAGGGCTCGATCCTGAGAAAGAGGACGAAAAGGCGTTAAAGCGCTGGAACACGCTTGATGATGGCGAGAAGATACGTGAGATGACAGAGCTTCGCGACGATCTTCGCGGCAAACTGCAGAAACTCGGCCTCAAAGAAGGACCTGAGGTCGCCGGCCTTACAAAGGGTATCGGCACGCTAAAGTACCATTCCAAAAAGGTACGAAAGGCCAATGCGAATCTCGATCAAAAGCGGGTCGCCCTGCTGGCGCAGCTTCAGAAGATGGCCGACCTTCCGGTTCCCGAAGACAGCGACGAACCCGCCGTCAAACAAGTGCTCGAACTTCGCAAGTTTCTGGCCGAGTACAACCGTGAAGAGACATTCGACGAGGCTTGGGCCAAGGGAACCGACCGCGAACGGATCGATAACGCCTATCGCTGGTGCAACAACATGACCGCGAAGAACTACGCCCTCGCTCAAAAGATGGGCTTCACGCCCGAAAAGGTCGAGGAATTTCGCCAAAGTATAATGAAATTTGACGCGATCATCACCGGCGAGGAACGCATCGCTCACATCGTCGATACCAACTCACCTTTCGACAAGGCCCGTGCCGACATGCTGATGCAGCAAATGGACGCCAAAAAGCAGAACCGCATATTCATCACCCATGATGACATTCTAGGCAGAAAAGGAAACTAAAGAGCGAATATGCCGAGGGACGACTCTGACGAACTAGCGGAACGTCAAAAAGGCCAGAGTAAAGCTGCTTTGTCCCGGAGGTGTTCGGGAGGTTCGGGTAGGTCTGAGCGGTCGCGGGGGTCTTTGATGTTGTCGAAAAGTTTGACGGCCTTTGCTTCGGCGACGAGATCGTGGTCAAGGATAGATGTTACTGCACTTTCATAATTGGCCCACTCGCGGTGCGCCGCGGCATCATTTTTGATCTGGGCGATGTCGTCGTCGGTGGCGGCTACCTTCTTGGCGATATCGTTATTGTTGC
>JAYVOS010000027.1:0-2786 GCA_043757775.1 Chloracidobacterium sp.
GACGATACAGTCCCAAAGCGAGAGAAAAAATGTTGGGACACTTGGGACAGTGGGACAGCAACTTAAACTCAGCAAAATCAATGATTTAGACTGTCCCAACGGCTGTCCCGCGTAACACAGGTTATAGATCTTGTAGTTATTTTGTGTTACCGACGTAACACACTGTGTTAAAGCACAATTAGAACATATGAGAGCCATAGAAAATATTTCTATGCCGGATGAGCTCCGGCTTTACCTCGTCAAGCGGTTAAAAGATAGAGCATACGGTTCGGTCAGCGAATATGTTCGTGACCTGATACGTAACGATCAAGAGAAGTACCTCGCAAAGATAGACGAGCAAATTGACCGAGAGGCAAGATACCTGCGCGAAAAGCGGGTCCAGCGGTACTGAGACTGAAACGTGAAAAAAAACCGGAGTGGAACACGATGCGTATAAGTGATAGATTTCAGAATAAATCTTTTAGAATTAACAAAACCTTTATGAATCGACTCGTTATTGTGTTCTTGCTACTCGTTTCTTTTGTCGTTGCCGCGTCCGCACAGACCCCTCCAAAAAAGACCATTGCGTCCATCACCGAAAAAATGCAAAAGATCGACGGTTTTGTGCCGCTATATATAAACAGTGATGACGGCAAGATCTATCTCGAGATATCGCGATTTAACAAAGAGTTTCTCTATCTAGTCAGTTTACCGACGGGCGTCGGGTCTAATCCACTGGGGCTAGATCGCGGTCAGCTGGGCACGACCAAGGTCGTCGAATTTGAGCGAGCCGGAAACAAGATATTGCTCGTCCAGCCAAACTACGATTTTCGGGCATTGAGTGATAACGCTGCCGAGAAAAAATCTGTAGAGGAATCCTTTGCAAAATCAGTGATATGGGGCTTTAAGATCGAGGCGGCCGAAGGCGACCGAGTTCTGGTCGATGCTACGGGTTTTCTTATCCGGGACGCCCACGGCGTCGGCGACCGCATCAATCAGACGCGGCAGGGCAGCTATAGCTTTGACGAGAGCCGCAGTGCCCTCTATCTGCCAAACACAAAAGGCTTTCCGAAAAACACCGAGATCGAGGCAACCATTACGCTTTCGAGCGGCGGCGAAACCAACAATCTGATCGCTCAGGTCACGCCAACGGGCCGCAATGTGACCGTCCGCGAACGCACATCTCTGGTCGAGCTGCCCGATGATAAATACCGCCCCCGACGGTTCGATCCGCGTGTCGGCACCATCCCGATCAGCTTTTACGACTACAGCACAAACATTAACGAAGACCTAGAAAAACGCTGGATCTCTCGGCACCGACTTGAGAAAAAAGACCCTAATGCAGCCGTGAGCGAGGCCGTCAAACCAATTATTTATTACGTCGATAACGGCGCTCCGAAAGCGATACAAGATGCCCTGATCGAGGGTGCTTCGTGGTGGAATCAGGCATTTGAGGCGGCGGGATTTCGCAACGCTTTTCAGGTCAAGGTGCTGCCGCCGGACGCCGACCCGATGGACATTCGCTACAACGTCATCAACTGGGTTCACCGCTCGACGCGCGGCTGGTCGATTGGCGACAGCGTCGTCGATCCGCGCACCGGCGAGATACTCAAGGGCGATGTAACGCTCGATTCGCAACGTGCACGCCAGGATTTTCTGCTCGGCACCGGACTCTCGCCGCAGTATCGCTCGGGCATCAACGCCTGCGATTTTGCCTTACTGCCCGACGTCGAATATCTGACATCAGCCGACTCGGCAGCCGAGGTCACGGCGATGGCATACGCCCGCATCCGCCAAATCTCGGCTCACGAGGTCGGGCATACGCTCGGGTTTTCGCATAATTTTGCTGCGAGCACTTACGGACGCGGCTCGGTGATGGATTATCCGGCGCCAATGATCGAGATAAAAAACGGCAAGCTTGATTTTTCAAATGCATACGCCGTCGGCATTGGCGTCTATGACAAATTTGCCGTTCGCTATGCGTACGAGCAGTTTGCCGGAAACGAGAATGAGGCTCTCGATAAACTGGTCCGCGATGGCGTTGCACAAGGAATGCTTTATCTGTCTGATCAGGATGCACGCCCGGCGAGTGCCGCAAATCCGCTGGCAAATCTGTGGGACAACGGCCCTGACCCGGTCTCGATGCTTAAACACGAGATGCAGGTTCGCCGCATCGGGCTCGATCAATTTGGCATTCAAAACATCGAAAAAGGTGTACCGATGTCCGAGCTGGAGAACAAATTTCTGCCGCTGTATCTGCATCATCGCTACCAATTGACCGCCGCTATCAAATCGCTTGGCGGCGTTTATTATACCTTCGCCGTGCGGACCGAAACCGGACCAAACCCGCCAACCGTCGCGAATCCTGTTCCCGCACAGCGACAGCGTGATGCGCTACTGGCCGCTCTCGATACGATAAAACCCGAGGAGCTTGTCATCTCAGACGACATTCTAAAGCTGCTGCTGCCGGTCGCTTACGGATACGGATCAAGCCGTTCGGAGCTTTTTACAAAACGGACAAATCCTGCTTTTGACGCTGTAGGAGCGACCGAAATCGCGGCTGATCTTACTATCAGCGGCCTGCTCGAATCGAGCCGTGCTTCGTGTATGATCGGCCAAAACGCACGAAACAAGACAAGCCCGCATTTTCGCGAAGTCGTCGAATCTCTTATCAAAGCGACTTGGAAAACGCCAATGTCTGCCGATGAGAAATTAGCCGTCATTCAACGTGCCGTCCAGAGCATAACGGTCTCGCGTCTAATGGATCTCGCCTCAAATGGCAGTGCTCAGCCGCAAGTCCGTGCTGT
>JAYVOS010000028.1:0-10321 GCA_043757775.1 Chloracidobacterium sp.
ACAAATAAAAAAGAGCGGATCAGCTATTGCCGGTCCGCTCTTTTGGTTTTAGTTGTCGGGTTGCTTGTCACGCCCCTTGCTAACGCGCGGGCTTAGGCATCCGATGGATCAATGATCTTATTTAGCGTCTTTGTCGTCGTGGCCCTTGTCATCAGCGTTAGCCGGAGGAGCTGCAGGTGCGGGGGCACCTTCGATGGTGATGGCGGCGGTTTTGGTATCTACCTTTGCGCCTTTATCGTCCACGAGCTCGGCGTTGACGGTAAACTTGCCGCTTTGGAATCCGGCAGGGATCGTCAACTGATACTGTGCGGTTCCGCCGCCGGGCATATCGACTTTGACGTCGCTCTTAGGCAGAGCCTCGCCTTTTTTTACACCGTCTGCGTCTTCGGTAGCGATGAGCGTAAATTTAACGCTAGATTTGCTGCCGCCGCCGATCTCGGCACTTGCGTAGATAACCTCACCGGCTTTGTAGGTCGATGCGGCTGTTTTGCCTTCTTTGTCTTTCGTTGTTTTGAGGGCGGTTAATGTCGCAGGCCCGCCGCAAGCCGCAAGGGCGAGTGCGAAGAAAGCTGCGATCGCGATGGTTAATGCTATACGTGTTTTCACTTAAATATCTCCTATTTACTTATTTAATTTTACTCACTGCCGTCGGCACCGAGAACTCACAAATCAAATGCGTTGTTTGTTGTGGATGTGAGGAGAATAACGTGACTGTTTTGCAAAGTCAAAAGCGGCTTGCGGGAAAGCTGTGTAACGTCGATAATCGAAACAATATGAACTGGCTCGAAAATGGCGATGTGATGGCGGCGATCGGTGAATTCCTAGCCGAAGATATTGGACGGGGCGATATTACGACGAGGGCGACCGTCGCCCCGAATACGCGCGGGCAAGGGCGACTCTTGGCGAAGGAATACTTGGTTATATGCGGGCTTGATGTTGCCGAGGCGGTGTTTTTTAATCTTGACCCTGACAGCAGCGAGATCGAGACCACATACACCGAAGGCGACGAGGTCGAGAATGGAACTGTATTTGGGACGCTCAAAGGTTATGCCGACGTGCTGCTGACCGGCGAGCGTGTTGCCCTTAATCTGCTGCAAAGAATGTCGGGCATCGCGACGCTCACGCGGGCTTATGTGAAGGCGGTCGAGGGAACAAAGGCGAGCATTGTTGATACGCGAAAGACAACGCCGGGACTGCGTGCTCTAGAGAAATACGCTGTCGTCATCGGCGGTGGTAAGAATCATCGAATGGGACTCGATGACGGCGTGCTCATCAAGGACAACCACATCGCCCTGTCCGGCGGCATAACTGAGGCGGTCAAAGCGGCAAAGCATCACGTCGGGCATCTTCATAAGATCGAGGTCGAGATCACAAATTGGGCGCAGCTTCGCGAGGCGATAGAGGCCGGTGCCGAGATCGTCATGCTCGACAACCAAACTCCCGAAGAGGCCGCAAAGCTCGTGCAAATGGCCCGCGATATGAATCCCGGTGTGCTGATTGAGGCTTCGGGCGGGATGGACTTAGATAGAGTTCGTTCCTATGCCGAAGCAGGTGTCGATCTCATCTCAGTAGGGCGGCTGACACATTCAGCGAGAGCGGTGGATATAAGCTTTAAGATACAAACTGCGTAAAGCGGGGAACGCAGGCGACCCGCCTAGAAAGCGTCCGTCCGGACGCTGGTGAACAAAAGTAAGAGTCCGAACAGTATCACGCCGGAGGAACCGGCGTTGCAGGCGAGGGCGCCTGCGTTCCCGGCAGGGGCAGATAATAGACGAGGCCGATCGATACAGCCAATGCGATCGTGCAGGCGATGCCGCCTTCGATGCCGTAGCCGCCGCCGGTCAGCCACGCCGGGCCGACATCTGTTGCACGCAGGACGGGGTCGGGGCTAAATTCGGCAATGCCGCTCACGTTTATCCCAAAGACAGGGCCTTGGAGCCAGTTCCACATCAGATGTATTCCGAGCGGAAACCAGATGTCCCGAGTTTTCATATACGCGGCGGCGAACCAAATTCCTGCCAGAAAAGTATTGAACCATGACAATGAACTTGCGTCAGGGTTGCCGTTGTGTGCGGTCGCGAATAATAGTGCCGTGATGCCGAACCCAATGTAAATTTGTCTTGAGCGAACGAGCGTTTGCAGTAGATAGCCGCGAAAGAGCGTCTCTTCGGACAAAGCTCCGACGATGAATATCAGCAAGGTTGTTAAGAGAGTTGTTGTGATCGCGGAGGTCGGCGAAATACGATTTAGCGTAAGACTCATCCCGCCCGACATTACCGCGATGATGACAGCACTGCCGAGAGCGACCGCACCGATCACACATCCGATGGCGAGATTCTTTAACCAGCTTCCGGTAAATGAAATTCCTAGGACGCGAAATGGCAGGCTTTCGAATAGTTTTCCATATACCCACCCCAACACAATCGCCAATATCGACGAGATCGCAAACGGCAAGACGAGCGGGATGTAGCTCGCCGCAGTTTTGCCCATTGGAAATTGAGTGATGAGCGTAATGCTTCCGAATATCAGAAAGAATGAAAGGAAAAGAAAGGTGCACAGAAACACTGCGGCACGCCATCCGCAGCGTATCTGGCCTTGGTCGTTAAAGAAAAGATTATGCACGTTCAGTCGATTGTAGCGAAAAGTGTTTGGAGTGCAACCATTAGCTTGTCGAATCGCGACGTTTAACAGACTAAAGCCTGCACTCTTAACGTATGTTAAACTTGCATTCGTGGAAAACAGCAATCCCAAAATAAAACGGCGAAAGACGCCTTGGGTGATCGGCACGATGATGGTTGCGTCGCTGGCCTTGCTGATCGTGCTGCAAACCACCAATCTGTGGAAGACCTTTACTATCGCCACATCCGGCGACCTTATCTTGCTCTACGCTCTCTCGTCGCTCAATTTTATTGCGTTTGTCATATTTGGCTTCATCTTTTTGCGGAGCATTATCAAGCTTGCCCGCGAGCGGCGGACATTTGAACTAGGTGCAAAGATCAAGACGCGTTTGCTGATCTATTTTTTCGCTCTCAGCCTGTTGCCGATCGTCGCGATGGCGGCTTTCTCGTATCTGTTTATGAACCGAGCACTCGACCGCTGGTTTACGCAGATACCGGATAACGTCATCCGGGAGGCCAAGGAGATGAAGCGGACCTCGGCCGAGGATCGCACCGCGAAACTCGACGAAACCGCCAAAATGCTGGCGGCGACGCTTGATACGCAAAAGATAGATAAGAGCCTGCTTGCAAATATCGTCGAAGCCGGAAAACTGTCGCACATCGAGTTGATCTCGTCCAATAATCAGACGCTAGAGGTCAGCGAACGCGACATTTCACCTGAACAGAGGTCCGAACTTGACTCTATTTTGGCTACTGCGAGAACGGGAAAACGCGATGAGATCACACTGCACGACGGCAAGGGATTTGATGTCGCCGTCGCTCCAATGTCAGGCGGACGAATGCTACTGATCGTTCCCGATCCGGTGAGCGAATCGAACGTCAGTCAGGTCGTTGACCGGTCTGTCGCTGAATTTGATGAGCTAAAACAGCAGCAGGTGACGATCCGCCGCGTCGGGCTACTTACGCTGGGCGTGCTGACGTTTTTGCTGATATTTGCGTCGTCGTGGATCGCATTTTATATTGCTCGTGGTCTGACGGCGCCGATCAAGGCTCTCGCCGAAGGTGCGGGCGAGATCGCTCGCGGCAATCTCGGACATCGGGTAGATGTGCTTGCCGAAGACGAGCTTGCCTTGCTGGTAAATGCGTTTAACGAGATGTCCGCGACCCTTGAGGCGAACTCGACGGAGCTGGGTGAGAGGCGGCGGTATATTGAAACCGTCCTGGAAACGCTGCCGACCGGTGTGATCTCATTTGATGCTGAAAATCGAATCAGTACGATCAATGGAGCCGCGATAAATATTCTCGGGTTGGGTGAGATAGATCATAAAAATCTCGATCTGCATTCGCTGACACACGACGAAGACAAAGTCGTTCTTGAACGCCTCGTTGCTCGGGCTCGCCGTGTCGGTCATGCGTCGGATCAGACTGTTTTGGGGCTTGAGATTACTAATGGCGTCGGTCGCACGGTCGCGATTACTGCATCATCGCTGCCTGCGGAAAGCGGAGTAGTGCTGGTTATCGAAGACTTGTCAGAGTTGATTACGGCGCAGAGAGCGTCAGCTTGGCAAGAGGTCGCGCGGCGAATGGCTCACGAGATAAAAAATCCGCTTACTCCGATACAACTGTCTGCCGAACGTATCGCCAAGCGGTTTGAACAAACGGGTCATACCTACAACGGTATCGGCAAACGCATCGATGATAAAGGCCCGATCGGTGATGTAGTCCACGAAAGTACTGAGACGATATTGCGTGAGGTTTCGTCGCTCAAATCGATGGTCGATGAGTTTTCACGCTTTGCACGGCTGCCTGATACAAGGCTTGAGGCAGGCGATGTGAATGAAGTCGTTACGCAGGCGGTGAATGGTTTTGACGGACGGTTTCAGCGGCTCGCGATCGATCTCGAACTCGGCGAAGGTCTGCCCGAAGTTTCGCTCGACCCGGAGCAGATAAAGCGTGTGTTTGTGAATCTAATAGAGAATGCAGTCGAGGCGTTTGAATCGGGAGCGGACGAACCGCGTGTGTTGGTGTCAACGCGCTATGATCAGGCCCGGGATCTGATCGTCGCAGAGGTCTCGGATAACGGCAAAGGAATCCCGCCGAGCGATCTCCAAAAACTTTTTCAGCCGTATTTTTCTACAAAAGGTCGCGGGACAGGGCTGGGTTTGGCGATAGTCCATCGTATGATTACCGAACACCGCGGGCGTATTGTCGTTGTCGGTAATCAGCCAAAAGGTGCTAAATTTATTATCGAGCTGCCGGCGAATGGATAGATGCAAAACACGATACTCATTGTTGATGACGAGCCGGGGATCCGGAATACGCTTCGAGGCGTCCTTGAGGACGAGGACTTTACTGTCGAGACGGCTGCGTCCGGCGAAGAATGCCTCAGGCTTGCTGCGGGGAATCATTACGGCTGTATTCTGCTCGACATCTGGCTCGGTGATGGTATCGACGGGCTTGAGACTCTCGCGAAGTTAAAAGAAGAAGGAAATGATGCCTCGGTCGTGATGATCTCGGGCCACGGTAATATTGAGACGGCAGTTCGCTCGACCAAACTCGGTGCGTTTGATTTTATCGAAAAGCCACTGAGCCTCGAACGCACGATCGTTACCGTTAAAAACGCGATGCGGCAGCATCAACTTGAGCGGGTCAATTTACAACTACAGAGTGAGCTTGCCGAGCAATATGTGATGGTCGGCGAATCGGTTGCGATGCGTGCCTTGCGTAAGCAAATATCTATCGTCGCTCCGACGGATGGGCGTGTTCTAATTTCCGGCGAGAGCGGCACGGGAAAGGAGCTTGTAGCGAGAGCGATACACGCTCAGTCAAAGCGCAAGAATCTACCATTTGTCGAGATCAACTCGGCGGCGATTCCTGAGGAGTTGGTCGAATCGGAGTTGTTCGGACATGCAAAAGGTGCTTTTTCGGGTGCGACACGTGCGAAGAAAGGGAAGTTCGAGGTTGCTGACGGAGCTACGCTTTTTCTTGACGAGATCGGCGACATGTCGCCGCGTGTGCAGGCTAAGATGCTGCGTGTGCTTGAGGAACAGCGGTTTGAGCCGGTCGGGAGCAACACGCCTGTGTCGGTTGATGTCCGGGTCATTTCAGCGACAAACAAGCCGCTCGACGGCCTTATCGATAATGGCAATTTTCGCGCCGATCTGTTTTATCGCCTCAACGTAATTCCGTTTCAGGTCCCGCCGCTTCGCGAACGCCCGGAGGATGTGCCTCTGCTAGTTGAGCATTTTAATCGTCGTTTTTCTGCCGAATACGGCAAGCAGCCAAAAGAGTTTTCTTCTGATGCTATCGAGAGTCTGCAAACAAATGAATGGTTTGGTAACGTGCGTGAATTAAAAAATACGATCGAGCGGATCGTCATAATGTCCGCTAAAAAGACCATTGCCGCTGATGATCTGCCAGAACTCGAAACGACGAACGAGACGCCTGCGATCAGCTTTCGCTTTCCGACATTTAAAGACGCGACCGATGCCTATCAACGCGAATTTATCACTCACAAACTCGCCGAATTCGAAGGCAATGTCGCCAAAGCTGCCGAAGACATGGGCGTTGACCGCAGTCATCTGTATCGGCGGATGAAGAATTTGGGGATCAAGTAAGAATTATCGCCGCAAAAGGCACAAAAAACGCAAAGGGGAAAAAAGAATATTCCTTTCACAAAAATTCTTTTTTGCGTATCTTGTGCCTTTTTGCGGCTAACTATTTCTTCGGAACCGGAAATCCTCGCTCGATCATAAGTGCATCGACCTTTGGGTCGCGGCCACGGAATAGTCTGAATCCGTCTGCCGGGTCGATCGTGTTGCCGACCGAGAATACGTATTTGACCAGTCTTGCGGCGACCTTTTTGTCATACGGCCCGCCTGCCTCAGTAAACGCTGTGTAGGCGTCTGCCTTGATGACATCCGACCAAAGGTAGCTGTAATATCCGGCGGAGTAGTCGTCGCTGCCGAATATGTGACGAAACTGCGGCGTGCGGTGACGCATCACTATTTCACTTGGCATCCCCAACGCGGCAAGCGTGTCGCGTTCGAATTTGTCAGGGTCGATGTTTTGATCACCTGCGAGATGTATCTTCATATCGACGAGAGCACTCGAAAGATACTCGACTGTCGCAAAACCTTGATTGAATGTCGAAGCCTTCTTGATCTTTTCGACAAGAGCCGCCGGGATCGGTTTGCCTGTCTGGTAGTGAACAGCAAATTTGTTCAAAACCTCGGGTGTTGCGACCCAATGTTCAAGCAATTGCGAAGGGAATTCGACATAATCTGTCGCGACCGCCGTGCCGGACAGCGAAGGATAGGTCACGTTTGACGACAGGCCGTGCAGAGCGTGTCCGAATTCGTGAAACATCGTTGTCGCGTCGTCCCACGAGATTAGCACAGGTTCGCCAGGCTTGCCTTTGACGAAGTTTGCGTTGTTAGAGACGATCGTAGTAATGTCGCCGCCCACGCGGGACTGGTTGCGGTATTGATTCATCCAGGCACCGCTATCTTTGCCGTCGCGGGCATACGGATCGAAATACCATAGTCCGATATGCTTTCCGGTGGTTTTGTTTGAAACCTCGTAAACGACCATGTCTGAATTGAATGTGGCAATACCGTCGAGTTTTTTAAATTTGAAATTGAAAAGCTCACCCGCTACCCACATCATCGCTTCACGCATCTTGTCGAGCTGCAGGTACGGTTTGACCTCGTTTTGGTCGAGATCGTATCGTTCCTTGCGGACCTTTTCCATGTAATAACGATAATCCCAAGGCTCGATCTTGATTTTTGCTCCCGAACGATCGGCAAGAGCCTGCATATCTGCGACCTCTTCGTGGACGCGGGCGACGGCCGCGGGCCAAACACCTTCCATCAACTTCATTGCATTTTCAGGCGTTTTCGCCATCTTTTGCTGGAGTATCCAGTGTGCGTGTGTCGGCAGGCCAAAGAGTTTTGCACGCTCGGCTCGCAATTTTAGGATCTGCGAGATAGTCGAATTATTATCGCGTGCGTCGCCGTTGTCGCCACGGCTGACGAACATTTTCCAAACCTTTTCTCGGATCTCGCGTTTGTCCGAATATGTAAGGAACGGATCGGTCGATGAACGCGTGTTGCGGATCATCCAGCCCGTCTTTCCTTTGGCAGCGGCTGACGACGCAGCCGCATCCTTAAGCGACTGGGGCAGCCCGGCGAGGTCAGATTCCTTTTCGATCAGCACATAAGGCTCGGCTTCATCACCCTGTAAATTTTGGTTAAAAGTCGTAAAGAGACCTGCGAGCTTTTGATTGATCGTCGATAACTGGGTCTTAGCTGCGGCATCAAGTTTGGCACCGGCGTGGACGAAATTGTCGTAATAGACCTTGACCAGACGTTGCTGTTCTTTGGTGAGCATCTTAGTCGCGGGTGAGTTGTAAACGGTCTCGATGCGTTTGAAAAGAGCTGAGTTTTGCGTGATCTTATCGTAATGACCCGCGAGTTTTGGTCCCATTTCGGCTTGGACGGGTTCAAACTCTTTTGAGTTCATATTAGTCGACCAGATGCCGTAGATGACCTGCACGCGATTGAGCATATCGCCGGATTTTTCGAGCGGGACAAATGTGTTTGCAAATGTCGGGGCGGCCTTATTTCCGGTGATCGCGTCGATCTCAGCTAGATTTTCTTTCATCGCTGCTTCGAGAGCGGGGCCGATGTCACTGACCTTGACCTTGTCAAAAGGCGGCAGGCCGCCATAAGGGCCAGTCCATTTTGCCGTCAGCGGATTTGTCGCCGCGTCAAACACCTCTGCGTTCGTGTCTGTCACAGGTTCCGTTGCGGCTCCTGTTTTAGTGATATGCGAATTTGTCATAAAAATAAAAAAGCCTGCGGCTGCGAGCACGAACAGGCGAGTAACATTGCGTTGAAACATTGTGATTTTTCTCCTCATACTTATTTGATTGGATTTTAACTTGTTATGGCGGGTTGGACAAATGGTTTCAGCAGCCTACGAGAAATAAAAAAAAGCAATCCAGGCGGACTGCTTTTTTATAAATATGGTACACCCGGCATGATTCGAACATGCGACCCCTTGATTCGTAGTCAAGTACTCTATCCAGCTGAGCTACGGGTGCTCGAAAGCGAATTGATAGACTAGCGGAAACGAGTTGAAAGTTCAAGGTACAAAATTGAAATCTCAGACCGTTCATTTTGCGTAATAACCCTGCCGAGTGCGTGAGATAAGGTCGGGATCCTTAACATCGATGCGGATAGCACGCCACTTGCCGTCGTGTTTGTCGTTGGCGGGTTGGTATTCGATGGTGTAAAGCGTTCGCAGATCGGCAGCGACTTGGGCGTAAAGACGGCCCATTTCTTCGAGGCGGTTTATCGAATTAAGCTGACCGCCCGTGCGGTCGGCGATTATCTGCAAGCGTGTGCGTGCCGCTTTGAACATCGCGATCTGTCGCGGAGTCGGGTCTGCAAGTTTGGCTGGGTCACCAGTCGGCAATGCAAGCGGATAGATCGTAACTCCTTGAGCGTCGGAGCGATTTAGAACTCGATTGAGAGCATCGCTAGTCTCGGGCTTAATGGCGGTGGGGATTTGTTCGTCTTTCAACGATTCGAGAGCATTGCGATCTTTATCTCTGGCCTCGCTGTCAACGCCATCGGTAAGCACGATGATCGCTTTGCGGCGAGTCTTTTCTTTGGCGAGTTTGTCGAGTGAGAAATTGAGTGCGTCGTAAAGATGTGTCTTGCCACGCCCATTTGCGACGGCTATCGAATTAACAACAGCTCCGCGATCGGTAGTGAAATCGTTACGTAGATTGATCTTGTCGTAAAACTCAACGACGGCAACGCGGTCGGCTGGCGAAAGAGCATCGATAAAACGAATAGCCGATTGTCTGATAACCTGACGAAAACTGAGCGTCGAACCGCTCATATCGAGCATAATTACTATGCTAAAAGGGGCTGAACTCGGCTCAAATTTAGTAATTTGCTGCTTTACACCATCCTCGAAGATCTCAAAATTAGCCTTGTCGAGGCTGACGATCGGATGTCCGCGTTGGTCAACTACGCCGACATTCAAACGAACGATAGACGAATCAACACGAATCGTGTCGTCGTCCTGAGCAGAGACGCCTAGAAAACCGATCAATAATAATGATAAGAGAATTAGTGCTTTGGACAGGCTCATAATCAAATGTTATCAATTTGACGCAAATTGGCGAAGCACGGTTGTATCTGTCATGTTTCTTGTGTTTTTGTTAACAGAAAATGATTTATAGTTTATAATCATTTTGATAATTAAAATATAAAACATCTACCGGGTGCCAAGGTGTTTTTTGCAGGGCGGCAAGAATAAATATAGGTAGTGTTAATGCTATTTCGTCCAAAGTTTTGTGCAAATTGCGGTGAGAAGATCGAACGTGTCGATTGGGGAATATTCACAAGTCGACGTTTTTGCCCTATTTGCGAGACAGAATTTAAGGGTCAAGACCTGATCCCGCGTGCGATAGTAGTTGGGAGTTTATTAGTTGCTGTTTTGGGTGCAGGAAGTTATTTGAAAAGTGGGCCGGCTCCTGTAGCCCCGCTTGTTACAAAACAGAACGTCAAACCAACAAATCAGCCAACGGTTGTGAATCCAGTTTCAACTCAACCGCCTAATACTGGCCAGCTGCCTCAAGCCGCTGATGTGCAGAGTTCGATTTCCAATCCGCGCACGCTGGTTTC
>JAYVOS010000029.1:0-10286 GCA_043757775.1 Chloracidobacterium sp.
ACCGAACCAAAATGGGCGACAAATTCATTCGAAAACCGCATCACCGTCGCCTGCAAACCGGTGCTTATTAACGAGAAGCGAACATACGCCGCAGGCTCCGTCATCGTCTCGCTCGACCAGGACACCGCAAACGTCGCAATCCATCTGCTCGAACCCGTCGGACCGGATTCGTTCGTTTACTGGGGATTTTTCAACTCCGTCTTCGAGCAAAAAGAGTACGGCGAAAGCTACCAAATAGAAAAAGTCGCCGCCAAAATGCTCGCAGATGATCCGAAGCTGAAAGCTGAGTTCGAAGAAAAACTAAAAGACCCCGCCTTCGCTAAAAATACACGTGCAAGGCTCAATTTCTTCTACGAACGCTCGCCGTATTACTTAAATCAAAAGGTCGGCATCTACCCGGTGGGGCGGATCACTGTTCCGTTACGTCCCTTGGTTAAAATGATCCCTTAGTAGGTAAACAAACAGAAAAACCACCCACATACGCGGGTGGTCATGACATGATGGTGGAGATGAGGAGGGTCGAACTCCTGACCTCTGCATTGCGAACGCAGCGCTCTGCCAAACTGAGCTACATCCCCGATACACCCATTATTGAGCAAAACTATGATGTTCGGCAAACCCCTCTGCTTAAATAGCAAAAGATGCTAAGCCTAAAGGACCGCTACCCCTGAAAAACTTTCCACGCATACAAAAAGTTATATAATACCCGAATGAAAAGCTTTGTAATGATTTGTTTGTTGGCAGCCATCACGTCCGCTCAGTCCAGCAGACAAGATGGATGGGCTATTAAATTTGACGGAAATAAGCTGCAGCACGTCAAGGCTGGGCCATTTTACACACCGAACACGAACTATATGAGTTCGCCCTTTTTCATCGAGGCGTGGATAAAACCGGGAGCGTTGCCCGGAGCGAGATATTGGGCGGCTCAGGGTTACGGAGCAAATCATATCTTGCTTGTAGGCGTCAATGATACGTCTCCTGGCCGTGTCAACATCACAGGCAATCTTAACAACGGGATAAATATCAACTCTTTTCAATCGTTTGACTCAACACCGAGAGGTGTGTGGGCACATCATGCGGTTTTGTATGTTCCGGCGAACCATTTCGCTCCCGGCTACCCAGCGACTCCGACTGTTTATACTTTCGTCAACGGAGTATTGTCATCGCAGACGGCAATGACCAATCCACGGATAAATTCGGGGAATTGGAATACCGGCAGCAACACTCTCGAGATCGGAGGCACGGATCATAGCAATTTCGATGGCGAGATCTCGCAGTTAAGACTTTTCGAAGGAACGGTGCCGTTCGTTTATGATCTCGGGGCAGGAGGAGCAGGGGCTGCTTCATTTATGCCGGAGCGCTCGTTTCGAGGTGGTTTTTACAATCCTAATGATGCCGTCAGAGCGGGTGTGTCGCTGTTCTACGATTTTCGGCGCGTGACGGGCAAGACGATCCCGGATCTTGGAATTGGATTCAACGGCGGCACGCATACCGGCGTTTTGTCGTCGGGGTATTCTTCGTATGGACATTTCGGCGAACCGGACAATTACGATACTGACCTGCCGACGTGGGGGTATGACCCGGTCACAGTTGGTACCGAAATCATCGCGAGCGTCCCCATTCCATCAAATGCAATTCTTTTCGATTCTTTTTCCCGCAATGACATAACACCTTTCACCCAAAGGTCAATGAACCTTGGGCTAGGCAATCTTGAAAAAGGTGGTGCATGGGCAGGTGCGACATCGCTTTACGGTATTTTGAGCCAACGCTCCTTTGGCATATCAAATGCGGTCGATCCTGTTTATGCCGAAGTGGGCACGATGAATATGGATGTTCGGGCTAGGAGTGGCGACAACTTTAACGCAGGATCATTGCCCACAGTCTATGCCCGATACACAAACCTTGGCGACCATCTGAGCATTTATTACAACAGCAACGGATATATTTATATGCAGGAAGTCTCTGGCGGCATAAACATACAGGCGGCGTATGTGCCTAATCCCGGCAACAACGATCTATTAAGAATTGTTGTATCAGGTTCAACGGCATCTTTTTACTCCGGCAATACCCTGCTACAAACCTTTAACCGCATCACCAGAACAGGGACAAAGGCTGGATTTTTTATGACTGGAGCAAATCGTATTGATACGTTTGAGGTGTATTAAACCATGAACGCGGGGATTTGGTTTATTGAACGCCTGCGGGCAGCAGCGAGCCTTTTGGGTCGCTAGCATATGCGTAGCCATCCTCGATCTTGCCAATGATGCCGTGAAAACTGATATCGCCGGTTTCGGAAACGACCACGACAACATCACCGGGGCTGTTCAGTTTCTGATCGACGGGAAATTTAATGATCGTGGCGTTGCCGTTTTCGGATGTTACAACGTCGTATTCAAATGTATCAGCGTTAAAGCTGAGTGTCTGACAAAAGGCTACTTCCATAAATATATTTAACCACGAAATACACGAAAGACACTAAACCAAGAGTTTGACCTATGGAAATACCTGCTTTTTTCGTGCGATTTTGTGTATTTTCGTGATTACTTCTTTATTTGGAAATTGACCGAGATCGCGTCATGGTCTGACAGCGGAATGCCTTCGGCGTCGATGAGTTCGCCGATAGTTTGGGGGTTTGTGTTCGGTGTTATCGCGATTCCCTTTCCTGTAAACCAATCGAGCCGAGTATGGACAATTCCACCAACGCGTCCTGCCGCCCAGAATATGAACGGGAAACACCATTCCGGCACCCAATCACGCAGATTCGTATTCTTTTCGATGCTCCCGATGTCGTAGTGCAGTGTTCCCGTGCCGATGTTGTTAAGCGATCTGTATTCGTAACCACGCGATTCGAGTTGGGCAAAAAGCCGCTTTTCGAAAAAACGTTCTGGGTGCGGCAGATGATTGAGAGCAACATTCTTCGGCCCCATAGCCACACGCCTAAAATAGCCAAGGATTGCCCGCGTCGAGCTTTGCGAGTTGAAACCAGTGGTATTCCAATCGCCACCGATTATTACAGGGAGCTTTGGTAAGGTGTCGAGATGATCGAGTATCAACTTGATCTGCATCTGCCGATGAGTACGCGAGCAATGTGCGTCCAGATGTACCGTCACCGCCCGAAATTCTCCCGCAGGATGCTCGATGTCCGCAAATAACGCCCGTAGATACCCGAGCCGTTTTTCCTTACCCCACATCTTGTCTTTGCCGTTTGGCAGCGGAATCGCGTGAACGTTTTTCATCGGATACAGTGAAAACATAGCCAAGCCGTGGATCGACGTCGTATTCTCACCATCCATATCAGATTCTACTCCACTTCCTTTTTGCAGCGGAATATAAACCGGGGCGAATGCGTAATTGAGCCCTAATTCGCGAGCGATTTCTTGTGCGACATTACGATTACCGCTGCGTGCCATCCCGTTATCAAGCTCAGTCAGCAGCAGCAGGTCTTTGTCTCTTAGGCCTTCGTGGTTTTTGAGTGCGTCAATAATTCCGTCGAATCTAATGCCGCGTTCGATGTTCCAGGCGAGAGCTTTGACCGAGTTCAGAGTGCGCGATTTATCGCGTTCATACGGGCTAAAGCCCGCACTCTCAATGACAACCGAATTCAAGATACGCTCGACTTCAGGCCGGATCTTAGCATAAAACTCCGACGCCTCCATTTCAGGCGTTGATTCAAATTTCAACAATTCCGGGAAATATTGATTTAGACTGTGGTCTAGGGTGGACGGTGAAGTCAATTCCATAAAAACGCCGACGGATCATTTGCGACGAATGTCTATCTCAAGATAACGCTCACTCGTCGCATAATTGTTGATCTCTGACTCAATAAGATCGATCGAACCAATGATCGACCGAAGCCGATTATCGTTAGAGATCAAGATAACTACGAGAATATTGACTTCCGGAAGATTTTGCTGAAACCTCAGATTTCGATCTGCCGTCAACAGGACGTCGAATTTAGATTCGACCATCGCGGAGAGCAATTCGCCGTTTTTTTTAGATTGCCAACCTAGATCAGGAACGGAAGTTACATCTAATGCATTTGAAAAATAGTTTTTTAGCCGCCTGTCCAGATTTTCGTCAAGCAAAGCTTTTTTCATAAATATCAGATTCAGAAAATGTAAATGTATGCTCAGCCAAATTCAGCAACTCCAAAACCTGTTCACGGCTTACCGATGGGAAACCTTCCAAAAACTCATCGACCGAATCGCCCCCCTTCAAATAATCAAAAAGGTTTTTAATGGGCACGCGGGTTCCGCTAAAAACAGGCTCGCCGCTCTGAACGTCCGGTGAAATTGTTACCAGCTTATTCATAGTCCGATTCTCTCATATTAGCACTCAGTCATCATATCTTTCTTTTGCCGGTGCGGTAGCCAGGAAATCGCTGATGATGCGTTCGCTGTATGTCGTCATCAACTCTTCAATTCGTTGCTGTTTCGGCGAGCAAAATATCAGCCCGACGTGCTGTGGTTTATTGACGCGATAGACGATTTCTTGGTCGGTGTAATGGGAGGTGTCAGGCTCGTCAACGTTTGCAAGAGCGAGTGCGATACCTGCAAAATCCTTTCGCAGTTTCGGCAGTTTGTAAGGCTTGTCGTTGGTCGCCGTTTCGAGTTTTGCCCACTCACGCCACAGATTAAAGCCGCAAGCTTGCTCGAGAACATTTGCGATATACGCTCCGCCGACACGACAGGCGACTTCGAGGAGAAAAAATTCGCCAGTCGCGTCGCTCTGTAAAAACTCAGCATGCGAGACGCCGCGTTCGTATTTGAACGCCATCAGCAACGCCCGATTGAGCACCTCAAGTTGCTTACGCTCTTTCGACTTGTAAGGAACGATCGACGATGTAAACACACCTCCGTAATGCGACACCTCGAACGGTGTCGTGCCGTAAACGCTCACGCCACAGGCGATGACCTTGCCATCGACTACGACCGAATCGACGTGATAGACCTTGCCTTTGACAAACCGCTCGATCAGAAATTGCGACGGATGGTCCCGCCAATTATTACGGCTATCGAGATCGGTTAGCACTTCCCAAACCTGTTCGACCGTATCGTTTTTGCGTATGCCGAACGCCGAAACCTCGTTTCGCGGTTTCACTATCCACGGAGCCGGAACACTTTCGAGAAATTGATTGATCGCATCCGGATGAAATGCTCCTATAAATTCCGGGCAAGGAATTCCGGCTTTCGAAGCAATATCGCGCATCGTCAGCTTGTCGCGAAAACGCAAGGCGTGCGAGCGTGTCATCCCTGGCAGATTTAGATGTTCGCGAACCATTGCAGCCGTCAGCACGTCAAATTCGTCCAGCCCGACAAACTTGTCGATCTCGCGTGAACCTGCGATATTCGTCACCGCGCGAACGTAATCTTCGGGCCCCGCATCGTCCTCAACCGTAAAAACTTCGTATATCGCAGTCCACAGCCAAGGCGAATCGAGCAGCTTTTTTCGCGTGACTAGCGTCACCCGCCAACCGGCATTGCGAGCCTCTTCTAGAAACTCGTTGCCCTTGTGTTCGCTGGCGATACAGACAATATGATCCTTCATAAATTAGAGGTGTCGTGCCGATTTCGGGATGCCTAATTCTAAAATGCTGATTTTATTTTGAAGTAAAAGAATGGCACAATTTAGCCCTAAAGACAATAAAATACTTGTCTTACCGCTCGTTTTAGCGGCGTTTTGAGGTAATTTATGGGCGATATCGACCTGGTCAATCTACTCAGCAATCTGATCGTTTACATGGTCGTATTGCTAATGGCGATCTCTTGCCACGAGGCCGGACACGCCTGGATGTCGTATAAATACGGAGATGACACCGCATACATGCTCGGTCGTGTGACGCTCAATCCCGTAAAACATACCGACCCTATCGGCACATTATTGATACCAATTCTGGGCTTTGTTCTGGGAGCAGTCGGCGGCGCTGCGGGCAGAATACCATTGATCGGATGGGGAAAACCAACTCCTGTAAATCCGCGTAAATGGGCCAAATACACCCAGGCGAATGTAATGGTGTCGATAGCCGGAATTGGTGCCAATCTGATACTCGCGACCATCGGGTTTGTGATATTCAAAGGCCTGCTGGAAGCCAACATAATTACGGCGCAAAATATCGATGTCGGCATTATGAAGCCGATCGTCTTGTTTTTACAGTATCTGATAATGCTCAACGTTTCGCTTGCGGTCTTTAACCTACTTCCATTTCCACCGCTCGACGGCAGTAAAGTGCTGCAGACATTTTTGCCCGTAAGTTTTCAGCCGGTTTTTGCACTGCTTGAGCAGTACGGGTTTATGATCTTGATGCTCTTGGTGTATTGGGGCGTGATCGGCGTGATAATCCGCCCGGTCTTTTCTTTGGTCGAATATTTGCTATTTACACGTTGGTTTTAATTGATGAAGAAACGAATTTTCAGCGGAGCACAGCCGACCGGCGAACTGCATATCGGCAACTATCTCGGTGCACTCAAAAATTGGGTGGCGTTGCAGGACGAGTACGAGTCGTATTATTGCATCGTAAATCTCCACGCGATCACCCTGCCGCAGGACCCGAAAGTTCTGCGTCAAAAAACGCTCGACCTCGCACGTATCTATCTTGAAGCCGGTATTGACCCGACGAAATCGACTGTGTTTATCCAGTCTGATGTTCCTGAACACGCGGAACTAACGTGGGTTTTATCGACTCAATCGCGAATGGGAGAACTTGAGCGGATGACGCAGTTTAAGGATAAATCCCGAAAGGTTTCGAGTGGTGCAAAGTCATCAATTTGGGATATTTATGACCCGTGGGAGTCAATCGAAGAAATAATTAATTTACCCAATCAGTTAGAACGCGAAAACGGACTCATCAATCTTATACAACAAGCAATCCCCCATTTGGAGCAAAGACGGCAGTCGGCCGGTGTCGGCCTCTTCACTTATCCCGTCCTGATGGCAGCGGACATTTTGCTTTATCAAACTGATCTCGTCCCTATCGGACAGGATCAAAAGCAGCATCTCGAATTAACGCGTGACCTTGCTGAAAGGTTTAACCGTGATTTTGGCGAAACTTTTGTTGTGCCAGAGCCTTACATCCCGCCGGTTGGAGCGAAGATAATGTCGCTGCAGGACCCGGCGAAAAAGATGTCAAAATCGGACGAGAATGCTAACGGCTCGATATTTTTGCTTGACGATGCTGACACGATCACGAAAAAGATCAAAAAGGCTGTCACTGATTCGGGAACCGAGATCAACTTTGATGATTCGCGTCCGGCGATCAAAAATCTGTTGACGATATTCCAGCTCCTGACCGGAAAGTCGGCTGACGAATGCGTCGCTCATTTTGAAGGCAAGGGCTACGGCCAGTTCAAATCCGACCTTGCGGACGCGACCGTCGAGTTTCTAAAACCATTTCAGGACCGCGTCAATAATTACAGCGACGAAGAGCTGTCAGCGGTCCTAAAATCGGGTGCCGAAAAAGCCCGAACCATAGCGGGCGAAACGCTGAAAGATGTTTATAAAAAATTGGGGATCAAATAGCTATGACATACCGAATAACGGTGTACGAAAAGCCTACTTGAACGACGTGCCGTAATTTGGCTACGCTGTTTCGTGAAAACGGCATCGAACACGACAAAGTCAATTATTTCCACGAGCCCTTTACAGCAAAGGGCCTGACATCTCTCGTCTCTAAGACGGGCCTACGACCCTTTGATCTGCTGAGAAAGGGCGACGCATCTGTCACGGCCGCTGGAATCACGACTGATACCCCCGACGCGGACGTTATTAGGTTAATGGTCGCCGAGCCAAATGCGATTCAGCGTCCGATAGTAGAGGTCGGGAGTCGTGCGGTGCTTGCTCGGCCTATCGAAAAGGCGTTGGAGTTGCTTTAACGGGGATTCTGTATGAGGATATTTCTAATCGTTTCTTGCATGTTGTCGGTCGTGATCTTTGCATCGTGTGATTTCCGAAGCGGGACAGCTAAAGAGGAAGCGGAAAAGTTCAATTCGTCGCCAACGCCAACTATATCGCCTGCTCCCACAGAGGCACCAGTCGCCCCCGGAGACATTGTCCAGGTCGACGTCAATCAGCAAGGTGACACCCTAACGATCAACGGTTATCAGCAGAGTAAAAATGTTACTTGCACAAAATTCAACCGGGTTACTGTAAGCGGTGCCGGTAACAAAGTCACTGTCAAGGGAGCTTGCAAGCAGATAATGATCAATGGCGACCGTAACGAGATAACGGCTGACGCGACGATGGAATTCGTCATAAATGGCGGAGCAAATACTATTAAATATTCCAAATATCCAAACGGAAAGCGGCCGATCGTCACCGATAATGGTGACGGGAATATCGTTGAAAAGTCCGGGACGCAAGGTAAGATCGCAAAATGAGCTATACAAATGGAAACGGAAATGGCAACGGACACGCTCCGAAGCCGAAAAATGTGCTAGGGCAAGTCCTCGAAACCTGCTGCACTGATCCGATGACGGGATTTTATCGCGACGGCATGTGCAGGACGGGTGTTGACGATAGCGGTCGTCACACGGTGTGCATTTTGGCGACCGATGATTTTCTGGCTTTTTCAAAAGCAGCAGGCAACGACCTCTCGACGCCGATGCCGCAGTATTCGTTTCCGGGACTCGTCGCCGGTGACAAATGGTGCCTGTGCATGCTGCGTTGGCGTGAGGCGTTAAATGCGGGAATGGCTCCGCAGGTTTATCTGACGGCGACGCACGAAGCAGCCTTGACCGTTGTCACGCTCGAAGACCTAAAACGACACGCGGTGGACGGTTAAGATCTTGGCAGAAGATTACGAACAATTTACATTTGATTTTCACAGTGAAACCGCCGAGATCACCTCCGGCGGCGAGGATGTGCTTGGGATCAAACTCGGCCAATTTGCCGGGCCGCTCGACCTGCTGCTGTATCTTATCAAACAGGAACAAGCCGATATTTTCGACATCCCGATCGCGCGGATAACCGAAAAATACCTCGAATATATCCGCCTGATGAAACGTCTCGACATCGCCGTCGCGGCTGATTTTCTCGTAATGGCCGCAACGCTGATCGAGATCAAATCAAAGATGCTGTTGCCGCGTGATCCGGCGATGGTTCCAGACGAGGAGGAATTCGACGACCCGCGTCAGGAGCTAGTTGACCGTCTGCTCGAATACGAAAAGTTCAAATCTGCCGCCGGAATGCTGCACGAGCGTTCGACCATCGAACAGGCGATATTTCCACGCGGGCCGATAGAATCCGACGATAACAATGCCGAGATCGACTTATCGGTTTTCGACCTGCTGACCGTTTTTCAAAAGATCGTCGCCCGACACGTGGACGAGATCAAGATGGAGATCCAGCGCGAGGAAATTTCGCTCGCGGACATGATCAAACATCTCCGGGCACGCATTTTTGAGATCGGCGAGGTCAATCTGCTGGAGTTTTTTGAGGAGATGCACTCGCGCCGCGAGCTTGTGACAGCATTCATTGCCGTGCTCGAGATAGTGCGGACCGAAGGCTTCAAATTACTGCAAAGCAAGACCTTTGGCGACATCATTTTGAGGAAAGTTTGAACCGCAGAGACGCTAAGATACAGAGGAAGATTTTTAACCGCGTATAAACGCCAATCCACACAGAGATTAGATCTCCACCTAATCATTTATATTTATATTATCTGCGTCCATTTGCGGTTAAATTTCTTTTCCTAACTCTGCGTCTCGGCGTCTCTGCGGTAAAATTCTGTCTATGGATTTGGAAGTTATAGAAAAACAAACCCGCACGCCTGCCGAGCTTGTCGCTTTGGCGGAGGCGTTGATATTTGTCGCAGACGAACCGATCACGACAAAGACACTCGCCGAGGTGCTGGAAGAAGAACGTGAAAGCATTCAGGCTGCCGTCGAGGAGCTGAAAAAAGAATACGAGTCGCGTGACAGCGGCTTGCAGATCCGCGAGATTGCCGGCGGTTGGCAAATGGCGACCCGCACGGAGTTTCACGAAGAGATACGCGCATTTCTAAAAACACGTCCGTCGGCTAAACTCTCGCTCGCGTCCTTAGAAACACTGTCGGTCATTGCTTACAAACAACCAGTCACAGTTCCCGAAATTCTCGACATTCGCGGCGTCCAGTCCGCGACCTCTATAAAAACGCTCCTCGACAAACGCCTCATCGTCGCCAAAGGCCGAAAAGAAGCTGTCGGACACCCAATGCAATACGGCACGTCAAAAGATTTTCTTATTCAATTTGGACTTAAGGATCTTTCTGAGTTGCCAAGTATCGAGGACTTTGAGGATCTAGTCCAGTAAAA
>JAYVOS010000030.1:0-10240 GCA_043757775.1 Chloracidobacterium sp.
TGCCTGCGTGTTTGATGAAGAATCGCAGCCTGGCGGCCTGCTATCCGACAACTTATCGCTATCTATCAGCATTGTTTTCCCCATCGACAAAGCGCTGCTGCCATATCTCAAAATTGACGAGCGACCACAATCGCTCGTCGTGATTCTCACCGGCATTGTGTTCGGCTACGAGTTTTTTTACAAAATCTGAGTCAAATATGCCGCGATTCATTGCACGTCCACCTAGGACATATTCGTCAACAATATGTTTGTAACGCCCACGAAACCAGCCACCGATCGGCACTGGAAAACCCATTTTTGGACGCTCGAGAATCTCAGCGGGCAGAATACCCTTCATTGCCTCGCGGAGTATCCATTTCGTCGTAGAACCTCGGAGTTTCATCTCACGTGGCATCTTGGCAGTAAATTCGACCAACTTGTGATCTAGAAACGGCACGCGGCTCTCGATCGATGCTGCCATCGACATCTGGTCCTGCTTCATCAGCAGCTCGTGCAGATACGTTTTCGTGTCGGCGTAGAGCAGTTTATCGAGAATGTCGGCAGCGTCGCACTTCTCGATCCAAGCATTTTGCCGCGTGTAAGGATTCAAATCGGTGATGTTTTCACGGGTTTTTGTGGAGAAAAGCTTCGCCTGCATCGACTTAGAAAAAACAGAGAAATTGTCGAAGAAGAGATTTTCGATGTCGGATTCGCGAGACAGAAATGTCCGGCCCAGCTTGCGGCTCATCGACGCTGGCAGAGTCGCAACACCACCGCGCACCGCATCACGCAAAAAACGGGGCGTCACGCTCTCGTATTTTTCGCCGTATGAGAGCAACTTTAACGCTTTGGCGTAGCGTCCGTAGCCTGCGAGCGTCTCGTCGGCACCTTCGCCTGTTAGCACGACTTTCACATGTTTCAGAGCAAGTTTCGAAACGAAATACAGCGGCACGGACGCGATAAATCCGATAGGTTCATCCTCGTGCCCGACGAGGTTTGGCAGGGCTTCGAAAAATTGCTCGGGCGTGATAGTGATCTCGTGATGATTGGTGCCGAAAGCTTTTGCGACTATCCGCGAGTATTCAAATTCGTTTGCTTCGCGTTCCTGAAAGCCGACAGAAAATGTTTTGATCGGCTCGTTTACCATTTTTGACATCATCGCGGCGATAGCTGACGAATCTACCCCGCCCGACAAAAACATCCCCAGCGGCACATCCGCCATCAGCCGCAATTCGACCGACTGACGAAAAAGATCTCGCCATTCTTCGATATACTGGGCATCAGTTCGAGTCTCGTGTTTCGGTTCAAAGCTTAGATCCCAAAATTTGCGAATATTGATCTTACCGTCTTTCCAGACCAGCGTATGCCCCGGCATCAGACGTTTGACGCCTCGATAGAGCGTCTCATCGCCGGACGTACCGTGATTAGCAAACTGATCGGGCAGCGCGTTGAAATTTATCTCGGGTTTTACCGCTCCGGCCTCAAGCAAAGCTTTTATTTCCGAAGCAAAGAAAAGATTTCCCTGTTCGTCGTGGACGTAATAAAGCGGCTTTACACCCATTCGGTCACGGGCGATGAAAAGCTCACGTTTCCCCTTGTCCCATATCGCAAAAGCAAACATTCCCCGCAGATAATCGACGCAATCGCGTCCATGAGCTTCGTAGAGGTGTAAGATGGTTTCGGTGTCGCTGCGGTTTTGGAATTCGTAGCCGCGAGCGATGAGGTTTTCGCGATGATCGGCGTGATTATAGACCTCGCCGTTATAGACGATCGAGCAGGTGCGATCCGCATTAAACATTGGCTGGGCTCCGTGGGCGACATCAACGATACTCAGGCGGCGATGTCCGAGCCCGACATTGCCGTCGATATAAATGCCACCGTCGTCAGGGCCGCGATGATGCAAAATATCGCGCATCGCGACGAGTTTTGCCTCATTCACATGTTTGCCCGAACTTGGGGCCAATGCAATGCCATTGATACCGCACATATTGTAATAATAAAAGAGAGAAACTGGGCGATCTTGCAGATATATCGCAGGGTGCCTTACGGCTAATTAAATATTAGCTTTTTTGCGGACAGAAAGCCACATTTTTTCATCAGACCGATATGGATAATAAGCCCATTTCGCACTTTATTAGACCTGTCAGTATAGTGGAAACGTACAACATGGCCGAGCAAGTATTTAATGTCAGGGCAAAACCGTTGAAACCGGCCCGCCGGATAGATGTGTCCATTTTGAAATTTGTCATTGCGGGGTTGTTTGCAGTGGCAATCGGAACGCTCGGTTTTGACGCATATTCGGGAATGGTCGGCATTATTCCTGTCCATTTTGAGATCGTCCAAAAAGACAATGTCCGAGTTATCAAAGTTCCGCCTGGCGGCAACATCCAGGCCGCTATAGAACAGGCAAATAGCGGCGATATCGTCGAATTACAAGCGGGTGCCGTCTATTCCGGACAGATCAATCTGCCAAACAAGCCTCTGACCGATTACGTAACGATCCGCTCGTCCGCAGCTGCCGATCTGCCGCCCGATAAGCGTGTCGAGCCTGAGCAGAAAGCGTCAATGGCGATTATCCTGTCCGGAATGCTGGGCCGCGCAGCTGTTGCTGCGACAAATGGTGCTCATCATTACCGCTTTGTCGGGATCGAATTTGCGACCTCGAGCGCGAGTTATAATTACGGCCTGATCCAGCTCGGCAAGGGCGAAAAGCGGCCCGAGCTTGTTCCTCACGACATCGAGATCGACCGCAGCTACATTCATCCGTATAAGTCAGGCGTCACCCGCCGCGGCATCGCAATAAACAGTGCCAATACGACCGTCAAGAATAGCTACATCGAAGGATTTGCCTACCCGAGCGAGGAAACACAAGGAATATGCGGATGGACAGGAGCACGTAACATTCGTATTCTCAATAATTACATTGAGGCGGGTGCCGAGAACATTATGTTTGGCGGAGCCGATCCCCCGAACGCAGAATTGATACCCGCAGACATCGAGATACGCGGAAACTATTTAACGAAACCAGCCGCATGGAAAGGAAAAGTAACGACAAAAACCCTTTTTGAATTGAAAGATGCCAAGCGTGTAATTTTTGCCGGTAATTTTCTGACCAACAACTGGGAAGGCTCGGCTCTTCGCATTACCGTGAGAAATCAAGACGAGGGTGCCCCGTTTTCGACTATCGAAGATGTGACAATTCGCGATAACGTCATCAAAGGTGCCGGCGAAGGCATCAACATTTTGGGCCGCGACGACACATATTCGAGCCAGACACTACAGCGGCTAACGATAGTCAACAACCTTTTTCTAGACATCGGCGGACCTGCATACGATGGGTCGGGATACTTTATTCAGGTCGCCGACGGACGCGATATTACCATCGCGAACAACACGGTATTTAACACCGGTAATATCACCACATTTTATGGAGCAATGCCGATGAATTTTGTCTTTCGCGACAACATCACCAACCACGGCAGCTACGGCATTCACGGCTTGGATGATGTCAGATCATCTATTGCACAGGCCATGTTTCAAAACAATGTGTTTGTAAATATGAGCCGCGTGCCGTCTGGTGATTATTCATTTCCGCCTGGAAATACGATAGTTGGCAGCATGAACGATGTGAAATTTGCCTCGTCCGCAGATAACGATTATCGTCTTGCCCCAGACAGCAAGTTTCGTGGAAAGGCTCGTGACGGCAAAAATATCGGTGCGGACATTGCACCCGACGCGTTTCCGAAATAACCTCACCGTATGAAACCCAAATGCAAGATCGTCGCGATCTCGGACGTTGAGCATCTGCAGCAGATCTATACCGGATTTGCGCTGCTCGATGCAGGCGGTGTGGTAGATGTGAGTCAGGAAATTCCGGCTGAATTTACGGAAAATAAAACCGATGGCGATCGCTGGACCGACTACAAATTTTACAATACGACCGTCATACTAAATGACCGCATCAAGATCTGCTACGACCTGCATGACCGGAATTGGATCGACGAAAAAATACTCGCCGATGTCGATTTTTATTTCAAACGCAGTTTCGATCCGGCACATATTGCGACGCTGAACCACAAAGACAAAGTGTTTCCGCTCGGACTTAATTATCAAGTCACGACTCCCCAACGCGACATATTCAAACTAAAACGCACCGCTTTTTACAGCGGCAAAGATAAGCTCAAAACAATAATACGGTCGCTTCGTCTTGACGATTATCTTGGCGGCAAAGATGCCGGGCGGATGGACAATCTCGAGGCATTGCCCGACGCTGACGCCGAACCGCGAGTGCTATTTATGGCTCGTGCATGGGACACGCAAAAGATCGAATCGAAAGTCCAAAAGGAAGCGGTCGATGCATTAAATGAAATGCGTGCAGAGTGCGTCCGGGTACTACGAAAACAGTTTGGCAATAGATTTTTCGGCGGGCTGGCTCACGATGATTACTCACAAAAGCATTTCAGCGATTGCCTATTGCCGAATGCCGGACTGTCACAAAAATCGAAATTCGTCGAAACGCTAAAAAACTTTCCGATCTGCGTGACGACCGTCGGGTTAAATGGCTCGAACGGCTGGAAGCTCGCCGAATACGTCGCCCTCTCAAAAGCGATCGTCACCGAGCCGCTTGTTTATAATGTGCCCGGCAACTTCGAAAAGGAGCAGAATTATCTCGAGTTTACAACACCGAGCAGTTTGATTGAGGCTACGACGCTATTATTCGAAGACCCCGATCTGCGGCAGTCATTGATGACCAATAATTACAATTATTACCTGTCAAACGTCCGAGCGGACACACTCGTTCTAAACAGTCTGAACGTTGTTTTGGAAAAGATCGGCGAGCCTGTGATCTCACGCTAAATGCTCGTAGATCTCGATAACAGCCTTGATATTTGCGGAACCATTATTGGTTGCCATGTTTTTAACGGGTTCGGAAATTACTCTCTGCACTGTCGTCCTCAATCCTTGCTTGTCACCAACCTCGATCAGATGAACGCCCTGGGGACGGTTTCCGGTATCGGTCGCGATTACTGGTGTTCCTAAAAACAAAGCCTCGCGGATCGATATTGCGTCTCCGTCAAACAGCGTCATTCGTAAAACGATGTCCGCGTCATTCATCAAATGAAGCGTGAAGGCATGATCGACATTGCCCGTGAGATAAATGTTATCCGCACAGCCGCTTGCGGCAACAGCCGCCTCAACCTCGCTTTGCATTGATCCGCCGCCGACTATCATCAATCCGGCGTTTGGCAGATCGGCGAGAATAGCTTTCATCGCCTCTATCTGCATCAGCGGATCGTAATCTTTCTCAAGCCCACCAACCGCAAGCAGTAGAGGTGAGTGTGCCTTATAGAATTCGGCCAATTCCTTTGGAACCGTGACGCTATCGTCAGGCAATTGCAAAGCGAAGGGAGCGATTACGGATATTCGTGCGTCGGGCACGCCGAACCGCCGAAAGACACCAGCAAGGTCATCGTTAACTGCGATTATTTTAGAAAAACGTCGAAAAACAATGCCCATTACAGATGACGTTTTTGCTGTTTTTGCCGCGTCAGTTGTCGCAAATCCGCCCGAGTGCAGCGTCAAAACACTTCGTTTACCACCGAATATAGAGCATGCATAAGCTAAGGCCAAAACCCGCATCGTGACATCTCCGCCGATGTGCAGATGCAAAACATCAAATCTTAATCTTCGAAGCAAGCCGATAAGACCAGTCTTTGAACGGGGATGATAGATATCCGGCTCTTCGCCAACGCTACTGCTTTTCGAGGTTGCGACGATCGAACATAGAAGCCCTCTATTCAATAACTCGTCGCGGATCGCGAGCATATTGCGGCTGATCCCGCCCTCAGGCGGCGGATAAGGGCCAAGTTGTAAAACGTGCAGCGGCATCAGGTTAGTAATGAATTATACAATTCAAGCGTTGCTCGAAGCTGTGATCCTTCGGAGAATTTATCTGCGACGATCTGCTTCCCTGCGGCACCAAATCTAACTGCTTTTTCATCGTCGTTTAACAGATCTGTCAAATGTAAAGCCATTGCCTCGTCGTCGTCAGACACGACTAGAAATCCCGTTTCATTCTCAACAATTGCCTCAGCCGCCCCGCCGACATTCGTCGCGACGACCGGTTTTCCGGCGGCCATATATTCGAGTATCGAATTGGAAAAACCCTCGGCGGTTGAGGTCAGCACACAGGCATACGATGCAGCAAGCAATGCCGGAACATCGTCGCATCTGCCGATAAAATGGACATTCTCCGCAATACCAGTTGTGGCGGCTGTCGCTTTGAGTTCGTCTTTCAAATCGCCTTCACCGGCGATAACAAAATGGATGTTAGGCACGGTTTCATTGATACGCTTTGCCGCACGCATAAACATCGGTATGTTTTTCACTTCGTGCCTCAGATTGGCTACAAGCGTGATAAATCGAACATTTTCACCTGTCGGCAAGCCGTATTTTTCGTGATCCAACGCGGTAACTTGCTCGAATCGAGCAAGGTTGAGGCCATTATAAATTACGCGGATCTTGTCGGACGGAACGCCGCGTCCGGACAGATGCTCGCGAACTGCCGCAGAATTTACAACGATGGCATCGGCCCGGCCAAAAGCAAGTTTCTCGACAAATTCCTGCCCGCTAGACCTCATCCCGCCGGTCTCGCGTTTTGATGCGATTTTGAACTTAACGCCCGCAAGCCGGGCCGTAGCCATCCCGAAAACATTGGTATAAAAATCGTGCGTGTGGACGAGGTCGATCTTGTTTTCTTGTAAATATGCGGCACAGGCTCGCACTTGTCTGACAAAGTTTGCATTAAAAAAAGATGTCAGCGGAAATTCGGGAATGTCGTCAAAACCCGCATCCGTCATGTCGGCGAGCAAAACGCCTTCGCGATTGAGCGTCGCGACATAAATGTCGTGCGTCGCATCAGTTTTCAGCAGACGCGTCAACGCGACCGCCTGACGTTCGGAACCGCCCTGGTGAAAGCTGCCGATGAATTGTAGTATGCGTTTTTTCACCTGTTCGGTGTGTTAGAGGGTCTTTTTTTTGCGGCCTTTTGCAGTCTTGATGTAGAGTTCGCTGCCAACGCGTCTAATCGAGGCATGATCGCCGCCTCGCTTGTCGAGGATCTCATTTGCGTCAATTCTCAAACGGTCGCCGTCGATCAATATAAACTCGTCCGGCTGCGTCTCTCCATTACTAATTCGAGCCCAGGAATATCTGAAATTCGTATCGAACAGTCCCGTTTCGATCATCTGTCCCGGCTCATCGTTATATACAAACAGGTCAGTGTAACCATTATATTTTATGACAAAAGCACGCCCCGATGCCATCGGAACCTCCTCGACCTCTGAAGGCCTTGCTCCGTGATCGGCTGACAAAATGATCGTGAAAAACTCTTGCGTTCCCTGCCCGCTCGAGACAAATCGCATGAACGGAGCATTGATCTTATTGCCGTGATTGGTAGAGATCCAGCTTTCTTTTTGCTGCCATTCGCCGTGGTCGCCAAAAGTAAAAATACGATGATCGTGGTCACCCACCCATTCTCCATTGACACTTATCGTAGGTTTGATATCATCCGCAAAATGAAAATTGAGCGAGTATTCGTGCTCACCCGACGCCTCAGCCAAGTCACGTATTACCGCATAATCGCCCTTGATCGACAGGATGCTGCGTGTGTGTGTGACCGGATCTTGTAACCGTGTGTAGCCGTCATGCGAGCCTTCGAAAAGGTCAAAGCGATCTTCCTGTGTCCAGGTCTTGAGTATTGTCTTGGCCCGCGTTTTCCAGTCAAATGTCCTGCCCGGAGCCGAAGATGACAGCCCGTCAACCGCAAGCGTATTATGGGCAGTACTTGATCGAAAATAGTCGCGCATCTCGCGGGATTCGTGGTACGTGTAGGTGCCGGAATCGACTAGCAAGGTCTTACCGTGCAGAGCGAGTTCGATCGAGAGAGCATCCGCGTGTCCGTGTCCGCCTGCTAACGAACCAACCTCACCGCAATCGACCACAAGTACGTTGTCCGTGTCGTCCCAACCGTCACGCATGACGAAATATCCGCCGTCGGGAAAAGCCCTTGTCGTCGCTTCGGGTTCAGTTGCCTCGCGAGCATTGAACGAATCGATGCCTATGGTTCCGAGCAGCCAAAATATCTCTTCGCTTGGCGCGCGGCTGACAAACTTATGGTCACCACGATCAAAAATAACTGAGCTGACCGCGAGCGTGCCGCGAAAATCATCTGATCTTGCATTTGTCAGTGGCAGCATCCGTCCACCATCATCGTCACCGATGATCGGTGTGCGACCGTTGGGCATCGTCAGATGCATCAGGTGATCGGATGCGGCTTGTAGCCGTTCCTCCAGTTCCTGGCCGCGTAGATCGAAGTTTGAATCGCGATCGAGCGATCTCAGGATCACAAACTGCGTAAAAATATCGACCGTGTAACGCTGATACCAACTGCTTTGCTCAAAATAAACGCCGTCAACATGGATCTGTTTAGTGACCTCGCTAAATAGAATATCCTCGCCAAGCTGCCGCCAACGTCCCGCTGCTTTTAGAAACGACAGCTGCGTTCCGATGTAATAGAGACCGAGGGCCTCGCCGGTCAGATGTGTGTTAGGACTGTAATATTTGGAGAGATATTGCTCGATGTGACGGGCGTGCAGATACAGATATTTTAGGGCCTTTTTGAAAAGTTCAGGCGTTAGGCTCTCGGAGTCGCGAAAGAAATGAAACGCCCATATCCAGGACATCGCTCGCAACGATGCCTCAAGACTGCTCGACCAATTGACACCGACACCGGGTGGGTTTTGCTCCATCCACGAATCAAGATGGGTAGCGAAAGCCGCTGCATAACGCTCTTCGCCCGTTATCAAAAATGCAACGCCGAGCGTAAAAAAATGCTGATGCCGGTTAAGTTCCCAGACGATCTTTTTGTTGCCCGTCTCGCCGGTCTCAATATCGTCAAATTCTTTCCAATGCTTGAGCGGCGAACGTTTTGCAGACAGCGGCTCACGGTGCCAGTCAATCTCCGTACCGACGTATAAATTCTTAAATCCGAGAAGGTCGATGCGTCCCTCTATAATTTCTTCGGCGGCTTCGATAAAACTGTGTGCCGATGCTTCGCCAAAAATCTCACGAAACTGGACGGCGGTTTTTACCGGATGCTTAAACGAAGGGAAAAAGCTCTCCTCGCCGTTTTTATAGAATTTTTGCCAGAGACTCTCTGCAATGATCGGAGCCTTGCCGAATTGGTTTGCATCGACAAGGTTGATAAACTCTTCGTCAGTCGGCACATGGAGGCCACGTTTCTGCTCTCGATAGACAGAAAAAGCCTGTCCGCCGCGGGTCCGAATCTCGTCCCAGCTGCGTATTTTTTTCAGTTTTTCGAGCGGTTTCGCCATCTCAACTGCCATAATATCAACCTTTACTTCGTCTCCGCCATTATTGAGCGTAACCGATGATTGCGATACTGATGAGGCTCACCTCTTTGTCCCTCGATCGCCGCCGCCGCGATATTAAATGCCTCGCGTGCCGATGCAAAATGTACCTTATATGCTCCAGATTTATCGCCTGTCTCGATGATCTCGTTGAAAAACCTCACCGCATCTTCACCGATGCAAGTCGATTGGTCATGATCAAAAAAGCCGTGACAGTATAGTTTCACAAAGACCAGATCTGACCTGCCCACGACGGTCACATTCGCCGATGTCCAGCGCCTAAATCTCGCGGCGTCCAAACCTTGGTTTGCTGTCAACGCACCATCCTCGATTCGAGGCACCGGAATTCCCTTGATCGCGCGGGTCCAGTTAAACACTAGCGGCCCTGTAAATATCAGTGGTAATAGGGGTTTATTTCCATTTACACGAACGCGGTTTCCACGTCGATGCGGCACCGGCTTGTTCATCGGGAGGCCGCATTCGTAGATTTGGTTTATCACCGCAACTTGCGATTGATCCGGAGCCGACGGTAGAGTCATGTCGGCGTAACAGCCCGTGTCACGAAGTATCTCCATCTCGTTATCGACACCGCAAAAACGTCCGCCGCACGAATTAGCTAAAGCAAGATTGCCGTGGACGAACGCATACATCGGGTCGCCAATGCCGTCCATTCGCGAAAGGCATTTATGTTTATCCGCAAGCGTGTCGCGAAACTCGATGAGAGCATTTTTTAGATTATCTGCCGTGTCCGGCTGCTCGACTCCGTGGTGCAGATGTATCTCTGTCTCGCCAAGCCCCTCGGACTGCATCTCCGCCAAAATGTCTAGAAT